>JBJTBO010000044.1:0-16394 GCA_046091445.1 Planctomycetaceae bacterium
GCGAAGACGAGCGGCAGTTCGAACCGACCGGATCCGCCGGCTACGGCATCACGGCGCCGGCGGAGCACTACGACGACTACGCACCCCTCGCCGACGCCGGTGCCGCGAAGGGTGCGGCGCTCGAGCTGCTCCGTCAGGAGCCGCAGACGAACGCCCCGCACGGCGCCTTCGAGGGCAACCAGACGTCGCAGCACGCCGCCCTGGCCCGCAAGGTGGCCAACGCCTCCGAGCACGAGGCCGGAGCGGTCGTCTTCTGTGACGATTCCGCCGAGACCGATTCCCTGATGCCGTTCACACGTGCCGGCGAGGGTTCCGACCGGCGCACGATGCCGGTGCTGCACCTGCGTCGTGCGGTGCTCGACGACGTGGTGACGAGGTCGCTCGGGCGGGATCGGGCGACGATCCAGAAGGGGATCGATGCCACGCTCACCCCCGCGAGTGCGGCCCTCGCGGGCTGGCGGATCCGGGGCCGGGTGGCGCTCGAGCGCGTGGAGACGCAGGGACGCAACGTCATGGCCGTGATCCCGGGCCGGGGGGCTCCCGCCGAGGATGATCACGCGGCCATCGATCCGCGCGAGACGGTCGTGCTCGGCGCCCACTACGACCATCTCGGCTTCGGCGGCGTGAACTCCGCCGCACCCGGTGTGCACGCGGTGCACCACGGCGCCGACGACAACGCCAGCGGCACGGCCCTGCTCGTGGAGGTCGCCAGGCGGCTCGTCACCCGGGGGCCGCTGCCCCGCACCGTCCTCCTCGTTGCCTTCTCCGGCGAGGAGCGCGGCCTGCTCGGCAGCGCGCACTACGTGGCCAATCCCGCCGTCCCGATCGCCGACACGGTCGCCATGGTGAATCTCGACATGGTCGGCCGCCTCGACGCGGAGAAGCTCATCGTCCACGGCACCGGGACGTCGGCCGGCTTCGACGAGCTCGTCGACCGCCTCGCCGCCGCCGCGGGCCTCACCACGGCGAAGGAACCCGGCGGATTCGGGCCGAGCGACCACTCGAGCTTCTACGCGAAGAAGGTGCCCGTCCTGCACCTCTTCACCGGCTCGCACGCCGACTACCATCGGCCGACCGACACCGCCGACAAGATCAACTACGACGGCATGGTGAGGCTCGCGGGACTCGTCACCGACGTCGTGGCCGAGCTCGCGTCCGGACCGCGTCCGGACTACCGCGAGGTGGCCTCGACGATGTTCGCCCGTGGCGGAGGGGATCGGCCGTATTTCGGCAGCAGTCCCGATTTCGGCAAGCCGGGCGGCGGCTATGCCATCTCGGGCGTCGCCAAGGATTCGCCCGCCGCGAACGGCGGGCTGCAGGGGGGCGACGTGATCGTGCGGCTCGGTGAGAGCGCGATCACGGGCCTCGACGACTTCGACAGCGCCCTGCGGAAGCACAAGGGAGGCGAGCGGGTGCCGGTCGTCGTGCGCCGCGGCGGTGCCGATGTGACGCTCGAGGTGCTGCTCGGGCAGCCCAAATAGCGGATCGACCGCGTTTCGCGTCGGCTTTTTGCTCTTGAGCCGACCGCCCGGGATCGCCAGTATCCCGCCGCCCCGGTCTCCCGACGGCCACGGTCCGCCGTGCCGCCAGGTGGCGTGGAGACCGTCGCCACCGTCCCGTCCGACCGCCGACATCCAGAGCCCGAGCCTGCGAGCCCATACCCCGAGAGCAAGGAGTGCCCACCGTGAAGAGTCAGCCGGCAGTGTTCGCGATCATGTCCGTCCTCGCGCTGGCGCAGGCCGCGGCCGCACAGGCGCCGGTTCAGGCTCCGCCGGCCCGTCCCGCCGGGTCGACACCCGCCACCCATGCCGCGGTCATCGACGTGGGCTACATCTTCAAGAATCACGGGCGCTTCAAGGCCGCGATGGACAAGATGCGCGACGAGGTGCTCGCGGCCGAGAACAGCCTCAAGGGGGAGCGCGACCGGATCAACGGCCTCATGGAGCAACTCACGGGCTTCAACGTGGGCACGCCCGAGTATCGCAAGCTCGAGGCCGAGGTCGCGAAGGCGCAGGGCGACTTCAACGTCAACGCCCAGCTCCAGAAGAAGGACTTCATGGATCGTGAGGCCAGCGTCTACATGCAGGTGTACGGCGAGATCGAGCGTGCGGTGAGCCAGTTCGCTCGGGAGCACGGCATCGCGGTCGTCCACCGCTTCGACGGCGAGCCGGTCGACACGGGCGATCGCAATCGGATCCTCGGCACGATCACCAAGCCGATCGTCTACTACGATCCGCAGATCGACATCACGCCGGACATCCTCCGGATGCTCAATGGCGCGCCCGTCGCCGGTCAGCCGCCTGCCCGGCCCGTTCGCTAGCTGTCCGTGGACAAAGCCTTCCATGGCCTTTGTCCACTGGGCCGACCGGTGGAAACGCCGAGGGTTTCCCCAGTCGGCACGCCTCGCATCCTGCTCGGTCAGACTTGGTCCACAGTCTGCCAGGTCGTCGCCGCACCCCCACCTCGCCGCCCGATTCGCCACGCCCGTCGAGGCATCACGCTCCAGGATGCGGTCGAGCCACCCACGCCGATGCGCCCGTGATCCTCGCCGAGCGGGCGGGGCCGATGTCCGCTTCAGTCCTCTCGTGCGGGAACCTTCGTCGATGCGTCTTCGGTCGCAGCACACGATCCGTCGTCCTGTCTCGGTGTCGGGTGTCGGGTACTGGAGCGGGCGGGACAACCGGGTCGATCTGCTGCCGGCGCCCGCCGGTGTCGGTGTCGTGTTCCTGCGCGGGCCCGGTCGGCTGCCGTCTCCCGTGGCCGCGGCCGTCGCCAATCGCATCGATGCGACCCAGCGGACGACGCTCGCCGTCGGGAGCTCGCGGGTCGAGATGGTGGAGCACGTGCTGAGCGCCCTGTCCGGTCTCGGTGTCGACTGCTGTCTCGTGCGGGTGACGAACGAGGAGCTGCCGGGGCTCGACGGATCGGCTGCGGCGTTCGTCGACGCGATCGACGCCGTCGGGCTCGAGGACCTCATCGTGCCGATCGACCCGCTCGTGCTCGACACGACGGTGCGGGTCGGCGACGGCGACTCCTGGATCGAGGCGGGGCCGCCGCGGCATGCCGGACTCTCGGTGTCGTACGAGCTCGACTATGGGCACGGCCCGATCGGCCGGCAGTCGCTCGACATCGACGTCACGCCGGAGAGCTACCGCGACGAGCTCGCCGCGGCGCGCACCTTCATCATGCTCGAGGAGGCGGACCGGCTCCGGGCGGCCGGCCTCGCCCGCACCTGCGGCACGCGTGACCTGCTCGTCTTCGGCCCCGACGGCCCCATCGACAACGCCCTCCGGTGGCCGGACGAATGCGTGCGGCACAAGGTGCTCGACCTCGTCGGCGACCTGGCACTGGTCGGTCGCCCCGTCCACGCCCACGTGCGTGCGCGGCGGAGCGGGCATCGGCTCAACGCGGCGCTGGCGGCGAGCCTCCTCGCGGTCGTGGGGAGGCGGGCTTCGGCCTGACGCCGTGATGCCGGACGACCGTCGCGAGACCCAGTCGAACGCTCCCTGGCCAGAGCCGGAGGAGGCTCCCCGATCCGAGCAGGCCGTCGTCGGGCCGTCGCTCGTGCATCCCACGGCGGTGGTGGAGTCGGGCGCGCAGATCGGGCCGGGCGTGCGGATCGGGCCGGCCTGCGTGATCTCCTCGGCGGCCGTCATCGGTCGCGGCACCGTGCTGGCCAACAACGTCACGCTGATGGGCCACGTTCGCATCGGCGAGCGCAACCGCATCTTCCCCAACTGCGTGATCGGCGGTGAGCCGCAGGATGTCAGCTACCGCGGCACCGACACGCTGGTCGAGATCGGCCACGACAACGTGATTCGCGAGGGCGTGACGATCAATCGTGCCTCGGAGAAGGAGGACGGCCGGACGACCATCGGCAGCGGCAACCTGCTGATGGCGGCCTGTCACGTGGCCCACGACTGCCGCATCGGTGATCAGGTCGTCATCGCCAACGGCACCCTGCTCGGCGGGCACGTGCGGGTGCATTCCCGCGCCTCGCTCTCGGGGGCGGTGGCCGTGCACCACTGGGCGACGATCGGGGGCTGGTCGTTCGTGGCGGGTCTCTCGCGGGTGCTGCACGACGTGCCCCCCTTCATGCTGTGCGAGGGGGCGCCGGCGCGGCCGCGCTGCATCAACGTGGTCGCACTGAAGCGCGGAGGCTTCGAGCCGGCGGCGATCGAAGCGATCGCCGAGGCGCACCGCCTGCTCTACCGCGCGAAGGTCGGGCTCGCGGCGGCCCGGGAAATCCTGCGGTCGCAAAACGCGCACGACGAGCACGTGGCCCATCTGCTCGAGTTCCTCGCGCGGCAGCAGGACGGCAGGCACGGGCGGGCCCGAGAGCGGAGGAGGGCGGCATGATTCGGCAACGGGTGGCGGTCATCGGCTGTGGGCACCTCGGCACGATCCACGCGAGGCTGCTCGCGGCCCGCGGCGATGTCGAGCTGGTCGCGGTGGTCGATCCGGTGGCCGATGCCCGCGAGCGGGTGGCCGCCCTGCACGGCTGCGAGCCGCTCGCCGAGCCCGGCGAACTGATCGGCAGGGTCGGGGCGGTGATCGTGGCCGCCCCCACCGCGCTGCACGCATCCGTGGCGCTGCCGCTGCTCGAGGCGGGCATCGACCTGCTCGTCGAGAAACCGCTCGCCGCGAGCGTCGAGGACGCACGGTCGATCGTCATCGCGGCGCGGCGGCTGGGACGCGTGGTGGCGACCGGCCATGTCGAACGCTTCAACCCGGCGTGGCGGGCGGCCGCGGGCCGGGCGCGGGGTGTGCGGGTGCTGGAGGCGGAGCGGCTCGCCCCTTTCTCCTTCCGTTCCCTCGACGTGGGACCGGGGCTCGACCGGATGATCCACCACATCGATCTCGTGCTCTCGCTCGAGCCGGGCCGGCTCGAGCGGATCGAGGCACGCGGGCTCGTGGCGACCGGTGGCCACGAGGACGTCGCTCGCGCGCGGCTGCAGTTCTCGTCCGGGCTCGTGGCCGATCTCACCGCGTCCCGCATCCATCCCGAGGTACGTCGCACGGTCTCCCTGTGGACGGAGGGCGGGATGATCGCCTGCGACTTCAATGCCAAGACGCTGCGCGTGGTGACCGCGTCGCCGAGCGTGCGGAGCGGCACCTTCGCGGCGGCACGGGTGCCCGCCGCCGAGCGGCCCGCGCTGCGGGAGGGATTCTTTTCGACGGTCCTGCCGCTCGAGCAGTCGACGGTGCCCGAGGGCAACGCGATCGCGGCCGAGCACGACGACTTTCTCGAGGCGGTGCGCACGGGACGCCCGCCACTGGTCACCGCCGCGGCCGGAGCGGCCGCGCTCGAAATCGCCGCCCGTGTGCTCGAGGCGATGGAGTGCACCCGCTTCGGCGTGGGCCGGCCGGAGGCCGTTCCCACCGCGACCGGCCCCTTCATTCCACACCGCAAAACCGCCTGAGGTTTCCCAGGCCTCCCGGTCGGAAGCAGCTTGGACTTTTTTGGAGGGACGCGCCGGCAGGCTGGGCGGGACGGCGAAGGGGTCGGCGAACGCGCGACGAGCGTGTGGCCGCCGCGGCCACAACGAGGAGACTTTTTCCGCCCCCGAGCCGGTGCTCCGCGTACGCCCGAAGCGGTCCGACGCCTCAGGCCAGGGAGTCGCCGAAGCGATGGAGCCCCTTGTGTCGATACCACAGGGGGCGGCCGCGCGCCGCCCACGTCCGGACGGACCTCGCATGGCAGTCATGATCCGCCTCGCCCTGAGCTCGTGTCTGGTCGCGGCCGTCGTGCCGGCGCTCGCCGGGGAGGGTGCGGTGGTGCCCCCGCCCGTGGTGTTCGAGGATCTCGGGCTCGCCGGCTTCTCGGGAGCGGGCTCGGTGGCCGCGGCCCTGCGGGCCACCTGTGCCACGGCGCCGCGCGACGTCGCGGAGGTGACACCGTTCGCCATCGCCGTTCGCGGGCCGTCGGGCACGGCGCCGACCACGGCGAACCTGCCGCTGGCTGCCGAGGTGAGGAGCCGGATCGAGCGGTTCGACGTCGCCGCCGGCATCCGGGCGAATCCCGAAGTGCTGCGCGAGGGTCCGGCCCACTGGACCGGACGGATCGGCCTGACGAGCGAGGGCGCCAACGGCAAGACGTCGCTCGAGGTGCGCACCACGCTCGGTCGTTGGGAGACCGACGGACGCCTCGGCGTCGAGGTCGGGCCGCGCATCGAGCGGCGGCTCCGGCGCGGCGCGACGTTCTTCATCGACGGGAAGGCCGAGGCGCAGGCCGTCCGGTCCCAGGACGGCGGCTGGTGGGCCCTCCCGGGGACGACGGCCGCGGACGGCGCCGGCATGCTCGGCGTCATGGCCAGGACGGGCCTCGTGCGCTGAACCGGGAGGTCAGGCGAGGTCGCGGTCCTGGAACAGCACGAGCGCGACGAGCAGCGCGATCGTCGCATAGAGGCCAGCATAGAGCGCGGCCCATGCGAGGTAGATCCACGGCACGGCCACTCCGCCCACGACGGCCGCCTCGATCGTGAAGTGGTCGAGCACCGGCAGGATCGTGGCGAAGAGCTGGCCGACGAAGCGCACGATCGCGAATCGCCCCACGCTCGACTGCACGATGAGCGGCACGAGGTGTCCGAGCGTGTAGACGGCGAAGCAGACGATCAGATTCGGCACCATGCCCAGCCGCGTCGAGACCGCGAGGCTGACGGCGGCCATGAGGATCGTCTCGAGGAGCGACAGCGCGAGGCCCGGCACCACCGTGATCGCCTCGGCGGCGCATTCCGCCCAGAGCGGGTCGGTCTTCGAGCTCTCGCGCGCGTCATAGACGACCTTGAGGCTGGTGGTGGCCAGCAGCGTGCCGCCGAGGATGAGGAAGACGAGGAGCGCGACCAGGACGAGGCCGGCGAACTTGCCGATGATGAACTGCCAGCGCTCGAGCGGCTTCGAGAGCACGGTCATCGCCGTCCGGCCCTCGATCTCGTCGGCCACCGCCACGCTCGCGGTCCAGACGACGACGAGCAGCGCGAGCACCTTGATGAGCGTCAGCCCGCTGTCCTTCAGCATCTTCACGTCTTCGCCGAAGGTGTTGTAGGGAATCACGATGAACGACAGCAGGAGCACGATCCCGAGGACGATCACCACGGCGAACACGGGCTGGCCGATCGCCTCCTTCGTGGTGGCGGATGCCACGGCCGCGACGCGTGGCGCGGCGAGCCGGAAGAGCGTGTAGCCGCCGAGCAGCGTGGCCAGCGTGAGGAACGTCCACGGCAGGAGACCCGCCTCCGGGTACTCCGGAGCGAGCCGCCAGCGGATCGTCAGGCCTGCCGGCTCGTCGCCGGCGTTGGTCGCCTCGAGCTGGGCCTGCTGTCCGAGGAAAGGATTCGTGCGGCCCTCCGCCTTCGTCCAGGTCCACGGCACGCCGGCCTCGAGATCGACGTCCGGCACCTTCTCGAGCGCGAATCCGGCGATCGGCTGCTGCGTCCGCACGAGCAGCGAGGCGTCTCCGACGAGCTCGAAGTCCTGCAGCTCCTGCGGCCTGAGATCGAGCGCGACGGGCATGGCCTTGGTGTGGGGCGGGATCGTGACCTGGGTGGAGGCCTCGCTGCCACCGGTCATGCGTGCGAGCGACCGGGCCACCTGGGTGACGGGCACGAGGGGCGTGAACGCGACCGCGGTGGCCGCGAAGACGAGCAGGAGCCAGGCCAGCGGCCCGAGAAATCCGTCGCGCATGGCGACCCGCAGCTCGGCGGCCGCGCGGGGCCTCACGAGCGAGATCAGCCCGTAGCCGGCGGCTGCCAGCGCGAGCGTGAGCGCCGCCCCCACGCCGACGAGCCAGATGGGCGGCAGGGCGACGAGCCAACGATTGGCGAAGAGTGGCGTCATGGGAAGCGTGGCGTCAGGGTTTGTGCGACGACTGGTCGAGTCCGGCCCGGCGCGACCCGCAGCCGCCCACGGGGCCCGGACCGTTCCGGCGGTGCGGACCTCCGCAGTATGTCGTCCGTCGCGCGGAGGCGGAAGGTGCCAGCCCGGGCCGCGCCCCCGGCAACGGTCCGGAGAGGGAAGGCTGGCCGCCAGGGCTCAGCCGCCCGCAGGACCTGCGAGCACGATCGACGCCGACTCATCCAGCCTCCAGCGTTCGAGCACCCTCTGGACGTCGTTACGGGTGAGCGATTCGACGATTCCCAGCGTTTCCGCGACGGTCCGGTAGGTGCGAGCATGGGCCCACTCCCCGCCAACCTCGAAGAGCCGGCGTCGCGGCCGCTCCCCCGCGAGAACGACGCGGCTGGCGAGCTTGTTCCGCGCCTGGTCGAACTCCGGGCCGGCGATGCCGCGGGTGGCCGCGTCCCGATAGATCTCGAGAATCCGCTCGAACTGCGCGTCGATGGCGTCGGCGTCGCATGAGAGCTGGGTGACGAAGAGCCCCGCGTCGAGGAATTCGTGGTGGTGCAGCGTGGCCTGCTCGGCATCGCCGGAATCGACGAGCGCCCAGTAGAGACGGCTGCCCGACGAGTCGCCGAGCACCGCGGCGAGGAGTTTGGCGGCGAAGCGGTCGGCATGATGTTCGGACGGGCCGGGGGACATGCGGACGCCGTATTCGAGGGTCGCCGACGGCCGCACGATCCGTGTGGTGCCCGGACGGGCGGCGCGGTCCGGCGCATCGGGGCGGAGGCGCGTCGTGTCGGGCTGTGATTCCCAGCCGCCGCAGAGCCGCCGCGCGTCCGCGACCAGCGCGGGGAAGTCGACCGCGCCCGTCGCCGCGAGGACCATCGTGCCGGGGGCGTAGCGACGATGGTGGTAGTCGCGCATCGCCTCGACGGGCAGGGCCGTGATCGACTCGACCGTGCCGAGGACGCTGCGCGCGAGCGGGTGGTCGCCGAAGAAGGCCGCGCGGCACTGGTCGTCGGCGCCGAACGGGGGCTGGTCGTCGTACATCCGGATCTCCTCCAGGATGACGAGCTTCTCGGTCGAGAAGTCCTCCTCGCGCAGGGCCGGCCGCATCATGCGGGCGATGAGATCGACCGCGTCGGCCTGCCGGTCGGGCAGGACGGTGGCGTAATAGACCGTGTCCTCCTCCGCGGTGTAGGCGTTCGCGCTCGCGCCCATCGCGTCGAACCTCCGGTTGATCTCGTCGCCCGACACGCTCTCGGTGCCCTTGAAGATCATGTGCTCGAGGAAGTGGCTCGTTCCCCAGAGCAGGTCCGACTCGTCGCGGGAACCGGTGTTGACGAAGAACCCCACGCTCGTCGAGACCGCGTGGGCGGAGGTCTCGGCGATCACCTCGAGCCCGTTGTCGAGCCGCTCACGCAGAAACGCCACGCGGCACCTCCAGCGCTTCGTGGCCGAGTGACACGACGGAGAGATCCTTCGCCGGCTGGGCGGCCAGCCAGTCCTCCACGGCCGCGACCGTGAGCCGGTCGTACCGGGCGAGCTCCTCGGCCAGCGTGCGCATCTCGCCGAGGTGATACCACTGCCTGCCGAGCGATCCTGCACGCGCGGCGCTCGATTCCTGCTGCATCACCAGCGCGCTTTTGGCGCGAGCCTTGATACGGTCGAGCTCCTCCGCCGAGATGGTTCCCGGCAGCCGCTCGATCTCGGCGAGGATCACGTCGAGCGTCTCCTGGGCGCGGGCGGCGGTGGTGCCCGCGTAGCAGACGGCGATGGCAAAGTCGCGATGCGTCTGATACCCGGCCGACACGGTGTAGCACAGCCCGCGCCGCTCGCGCACCTCCGTGAAGAGCCGCGAGCTCGAGCCGCCGCCGAGGATGCCCAGGGCCGCCGTCGCCTCGTGCGACGTGTCGTCCCGGTACGGCGGCTGTGACCACGCGATCGCGACGTGGGTCTGCTGGGCGTCGTGCGGCACGTGGCGACTGTGCGGACCACGCGGGCCGGGGGCGATCGGCGGAGGCGGATCGCCGCGCCAGTCCCCGAAGAGCCGCGTGCAGCGTGCCACGAAGTCGGGCCAGTCGATCCGGCCCGCCACCGCGATGATCGAGCCGGCAGGCAGCAGGTGCGTCGAACAGAACCGTCGCACGTCCGCGCAGGGGAGCCGTTCGACCTCGGCGGCGAGCCCCTCGGCCGGCATGCCCCACGGAGCCGGGAAGTGGATCTGCCGCAGGGCGAGCATCGTCCGGTGGGCCGGGTCGTCCTCCGTGCCTGCGAGGCCCTGCAGCACCATGTCGCGGGCCGCCTCGAACTCGTCCGGAGGCAGCCGGGGACGCCGCACGATGTCGGCGAAGATCGGCAGCGCGTCGGGCAGCCGCCGCGCGACCATGGCCCCGGAGAAGCTCGCGTGGGTCGCGGAGACCGAGTGGGCCCACTGGACCCCCGCGTTCTCGAGATCCTCGACGATGCGGCGGCTGTCCCGCTCCCCGGCGCCGCGCAGGCACAGTTCGCCCGCCAGCGTGGCCAGACCACAGCGTCCCGGCCCGTCGTGCACCGATCCTGCGGGCACGTGGATGGCGACGGCCGCCGACTCCAGGTCCGGCAGGTCTTCGCCGAGGAGCGCGATGCCGTTGTCGAGCGTCGCCGAGAACAGGGTCTGCTTCAACGCGCTGTGATCGGCCTGACTAGGCCGTCGAATCCGGAGGTCAGGAGAGGGCGAATGCGGCGGACACGTCGGCCGTCGTCGCGACCGGTGTGTCGCTCGACTTGTAAATCGTCTTCGTGCGACGGAATCCGAGCCGCTGGTAGAGCAGCACGGCACCGGGGTTGTCGGCGGTCACCTCCAGGGCGGCGGTGTGGAGGCCGGCCTCACGAAACGCCGCGAGCACCCGCTCGATGAGGCACGTCCCGAGCCCGACACCGCGATGGCCCGGAACGACCCCGACATTCTGAATCATCCCCACCCGACCGCGCTCCATGACGCCCTGGATCGTCCCGCACCACTGCAGGCTCGACGGGCAGGTCCCGCGGGCGATCAGCCAGGTGGCCGCAGGCAGGAACCCCGCCTTGGCCCGGATCTCGGCCATGAGCCGGCGGCAGCCCTCCAGATCCCCGAGGCAGGGAAAGACGAGGGCGTCGATTTCGTCCCGAAATGCGCGAAACTTCGTTCGTGCGTGCACGTCGAGGATCGCCTCGTTCCACGGGACGAAGCGGTAGTGGGCGGGCAGCGGCGCCGGACCACGCGACCTGGCGAGGTCCGCCTCCATGCGAAACCGTTTGAAGTAGGTCGTCTGCAAGGCGAATCCGCTCCGGACACTGTGGATGACAATACGAGCATGCCACACGGTGGTCAACGCGCCGGTCGGTGAGGGGCGCGGATGGCTGCTGCGAGCGGGCGTGCGCCGCGACGGGCGGTGTGGCGGCCTCGCGGGATTGCAGCGGTGGAGCCCGCGGGCTACGCTTTTTGGGCAGTCAAAAAATGATTTTTGAGCCATCGAAATGTGAGCCGGACCCTGGCGTCCCGGCCCGACGCCGGCTGATCCGTCACGCCGTCGGGGCCTCGCTCCTTGCCCTGGCGATCGGCGGGGGCTGCGGTCGTACGGGGGGTGATCGGACCGCGTCACCGGGCGGCACGACCCGCCCCGGGGTCGTGCGGGTGGTGGCCACCACGACCGTCGTCGCCGATCTCGTTCGGCAGGTCGGGCAGGATCGCGTCGAGGTCGATTGCCTCATGGCGCCCGGCATCGACCCGCATTCCTACAAGGCCACGCCGCGGGACGCGGATCGGCTGGCGGCGGCCGACCTCGTGGTCGCCTCGGGACTGCATCTCGAGGGGCGGCTGGCGGATCTGCTCGAGCGACTCGGTCGCCAGCGTCCGGTCGTATCGGTCGGCGACTTCCTGCCGCGCGACCGCCTCCTCTTCGGAGGCCCCGAGATCGCCGACCCCCACGTCTGGTTCGACGCGTCGCTCTGGGCCCTCGCGGCCCCCGTCGTCGCGGACGCCCTCGCGCGGCTCGATCCGGCGGGCGCCGCGGCGTACGACGCGGCGGGGCGGGCGGTTGCCGCGCGGCTCACCCGCCTCCACGCGGACCTCGCCGAACGCATTGCTTCGATCCCCGGTGAGCGTCGCGTGCTCGTCACGGCGCACGACGCGTTTCGCTACTTCGGCCGCGCCTACGGCATCGAGGTCGTGGGCGTGCAGGGCCTGAGTACGGAGAGTGAGGCGGGCCTCGGCGACATCAACCGCCTCGTGGAGCTGCTCGTCGCGCGGCGGATTCCCGCCGTGTTCGTCGAGACGAGCGTGTCGGACCGGAACGTGGCGGCGCTCGTCGTAGGGGCTGCCGCGCGCGGGCATGCCGTGACACTCGGCGGCAGGCTGTACTCCGACTCGCTCGGTGCGCCGGGCAGCGGCGCCGATACGCTGGAGGACGCGCTCGAGACCAACGTCGCCGCCATCGTCGCCGAGCCATCCGCGCGGGCGGCACCGGGAGACACGCGGTGAGCGGGGCGGTGCGACAGGCATGCCAATGACCGATTCCGCCACGCCGTCGGCCGCGGGCGATCGTCCGGAGCCGCTCGTCGAGTTTCACGACGTGACGGTCGCGTACGGTCGCCGCCCGGTCCTCTGGAACGTCGATCTCGTGATCGACGCGCCGTGCCTCTTCGGGATCATCGGTCCGAACGGGGCGGGCAAGAGCACGCTCCTCAAGGCCGCGCTCGGCCTCGTGCCGCTCGTCGGCGGAACGGTGCGCTTCGCGGGCGAGTCGCTCGCGCGGGCGCGGCACACGATCGGCTACGTGCCGCAGCGCGAGAGCGTCGACTGGGACTTTCCGGTGAGCGCGTTCGACGTGGTGCTCATGGGCACCTACGGCCGCCTCGGCTGGTTCCGCCGGCCCGGACCCGCGGAGCGGGCGTCGGCCCGGGACTGCCTCGCCCGTGTCGGGCTCGCCGACGTGGCCGATCGGCAGATCGGCCGGCTCTCGGGGGGTCAGCAGCAGCGGGTGTTCCTCGCCCGCGCGCTCGCGCAGGAGGCGGCGATCTACCTGCTCGACGAGCCGATGGCGGGCGTCGACGCCCGATCCCAGGAACAGATCTTCGACGTCCTCGCCTCGCTGCGTGCGGCCGGCCGGCTCGTCGTCGTCGTCCACCATGACCTGCGCACGGCCGCCGAGTGGTTCGACCGCGTGGCCCTCATCGACATGCGTCTCGTCGCGGCCGGCCCGACGGCGACCGTGCTCACGCCGGACAACCTGCGCCGCACCTACTCCGGGCAGGTCGAACTGCTGCGCGAAGTCGGCCTGGCGGTCGCCGAACGGGGGCGCACGTCGTGAGCGGCGGCCTCCCCTGCAGTGCGGCGCTCGTGGCTGCGGCATCGGGCCTGTCGGTGTCGCCGACCGGCTCCACATTGATCGGCCTGGCGGTCCCGGGCGTCCCGTACAACACCCTCGTGGTGGTCTGTGGGGTCGCCGCGGTGGGGTGCGCCGCCGGGGTGGTGGGCAGCCTCGCGCTCCTGCGGACGCGGCCGCTCGTGGGGGATGCAGCGGCGCATGCGACGCTCGCCGGCGTCGCGGGCGCGTTTCTTCTCACCGGCCGCCGCGACCTCGTGTCGCTCCTGACTGGAGCGCTCGTCGCGGCGCTCGTCGGGCTCGGCGCGCTCGTCCTCGTGCGCCGCGTCACGCGCACCCGCGACGACGCCGCGACGGCGATCGTCATCGGCGGTGGCTTCGGCCTCGGCATCGCGCTGGTCTCCGGCATCACGGCCCGGGGCATTCCCGGAGGGGGCGGCCTCGAGCACTTCCTGCTCGGACATGCCGCCGCCCTGACGGCCGACGACGCGAGGCTCCTGATGGCGGTGTCGGCGGCGGCGATCGCGCTCGTGGTGCTCGCCCTGAAGGAGTTCACGCTCGTCGCCTTCGACGCATCGTTCGCCGCCGCGACGGGCTGGCCGACCGTGCTGCTCGACCAGGCGTTGGTGACGCTCGTCGCGGTGATGGTGGTGGTCGGGCTCCCGGCCGCGGGGGCCGTGCTCGTCACGGCGCTCATCGTCATTCCGCCGGTCGCCGCGCGGCAGTGGACCGATCGCGTCGGCACGCTCGTGGCGATTGCCGGCGGGTGTGGTGCCGCGGCCGCGCTCGCCGGCGTCATCGTGACCTCGGCCCGCCCGGGGCTTCCGACCGGACCGGTCATCGTGCTCGCGGCCGCCTGTTTCTGCCTCGTGTCGGTCGTCGCCTCTCCCCGCCGCGGGTGGCTGGGGCGGACGCTCCGCGCCGCGGCCGAACGACGCGCGTGGGCCGCCGGCCTCCTGCTCGACACGTGCCTCCGTGCCGCGGAGCGCGGCGGCGACGGCACGTTCACGGTCGCCGACGTGACGGACGGCCGCACGGCCCGTACGGCGTGGCGCATGCTCGAGCACGAGGGACTCGTCGAGCGACTGCACGAACACACGGCCGAGGGGCGCGTGCCGCGCGACGCATGGCGGCTCTCGGGGCGCGGCCTCGATCGCGCCCGGGAGCGCCGGCGACGCGCGGCGGACTGGGCCGCGGCATTCGACCGTGCGCCGGCCGCCGCGCGGGAGCGGTTTTCGCTCGATCTGCCGGAATGCGCGATCGCGACCGATGCCGGTGCCACGAGGGCCACGTGATGGCGGACACCGCGGGCGGCATGCACCTGTGGGCGATCGCCACGGCGTCGGTGGTGGCGGCGGCCTGCGCGCTCGTCGGCACGCTGCTCGTCGTGCGCCGCCAGAGCCTGCTGGGGGATGCGATCGGCCACGCCGTTCTGCCCGGCATCGCGCTGGCCGTGCTCGCCGGCGCACGTCCGGGAGGCGTCGCCGTCTTCGGGGCCGCCGTCGCCTGCGCGCTCGTGACGGTCGGGATCGTCCAGGCGCTGCGCGCCGTGGCTGGACTCGCCGAGGACGCCGGTGCGGGCGTGGTCTTCACGTCGCTCTTCGCGGCGGGCGTCGTGATCGTGACGCTCGGAGCCTCGCGGATCGACCTCGATGCCTCGTGCGTGCTCTACGGCATCCTCGAGATGGTCCCCTTCGACACCGTCCCGGTCGGGGGCGTCGAGGTGCCACGCGGGTTCGTGTCGAGTGCGGCGGTCCTCGCCGCCCTCGTGGCGGTCGCGGTGCCGACCTGGAAGCTGCAGGTGTTCAGCGCGTTCGATCCCGACGGCGCCCGCGCGGCGGGCGTGCCGGTCGCGGCCGTGACGACGGGCCTCCTCGCGGCCACCGCGGTCGCCACGGTCGCGGGCTTCGAGGTGGTCGGCGCGGTGCTCGTGGTGGCGCTGCTCGTCGTGCCGGCGGCGGCCGCGGAACTGCTGGTGCATCGCCTGCATCGCGTGGCGCTGCTCGCGGTCGCATTCGCGGTGGGCGGAGCGATCGTGGGGTACCTGCTCGCCTACCGTTGGAACACGAGCGCCGGGGGTGTGATCGCGGTCGTGCTCGTGGCGGAATACGTGGTCGCCGCCCTGCTCGCCCCGGAGGACGGCTGCGTCGCCCAGGTGGCCGGACGCGTCCGCTTCGCGTGGCGTGTCGCGCGCGAGGACCGTCTGGCTGCGGTGTGGCGGGCCATGGAGCAGCGTGGCACTCCGGCGACTCCGCGCTCCGCGCTCGAGCACCTCGCCGGGTGGTGGCTTCGCGCGCGGGGCCGCATCGTCGGTGGGGCATCGCTGTCCGCCGCCGGGCGACGCGAGGCGGAGATGGTCGTGCGTTCCCATCGGCTCTGGGAGGCCTGGCTCGGGCGTCACGCCGATCTGCCGCTCGACCACCTGCATCCACCCGCTGAATGGGTGGAACACCATCTCGGTGAGGCCGCGCGGCGTCGCATCGAGGCCGAACTCGAGCACGGTCGGGGCGACCCCCACGGCCGCGAGATTCCTCCGGAGGCCTGAGGGCATGCCGGGCGGGCCTCTGATCCGCGACTGCCGCGCGTGGTCACCGACCGGGACGGCGCCGGGAGCCGGGCCGTGCCGTGCGGGGCCGCGTCGCGCCGCGGGACGTGCCATGCAGCCGACGCAGCACGGCGAGGTTGCGCCGATCCTCGTCTGGGGACGGCCGCCCGTCGGCACCCTCTTTCGGCGTCTCGAGCACCAGCGGAACATGGGTCAGAAGCGGATGGCGCACGAGGAGTGCGAAGGCGGGCTCGCCGATGCAGCCGCGACCGATCGCCTCGTGACGATCGACCCGCGTACCGAGTTCGCGTTTCGAGTCGTTCGCATGAATCAGCTTCAGGCGCTCGAGCCCGATCGCGGCGTCGAAGGCTGCGGGCGTCGTCTCGAGCGCCTCCGCCGGGAAGAGGGGATAGCCGGCCGCGAAGACATGGCAGGTGTCGAGGCACACGCCGACGCGTCCGGCGAGGCCCGGTTCGGCGTCGATCACGTCGAGCATGGCACCGATCTCCTCGAACGACGCCCCGAGGCACGAACCCTGTCCGGCCGTCGTCTCGATGAGGATCCCGGCGGCGAGGGGATCCGTCCGCCTGAGTGCTCGGGCGATGCCCTCCGCGGCGCGACGGACCGCCGTCGCAGGCGGCTGCTCCCCGGCGGCGCCGGGATGGGCG
>JBJTBO010000045.1:0-4109 GCA_046091445.1 Planctomycetaceae bacterium
CCCGTCGGCAGCACGTGCGAGGGGCCGGCGGCGTAATCACCCGCAGCGACCGGGCTGTGCGGTCCGAGAAACACGGCACCGGCGTGCCGGATCGAGGCGAGCGTCGCCTCCGGGTCGCGCGTGTCGATCGAGAGGTGTTCGGTCGCGAGCTCGTCCGCGAGGCGGGAGGATTCCGCGTCGCTCCGCGTCACCACGATGGCGCCGAAGCGGCGGAGGCTGTCGCGGATGAGGTCGGCACGCTCGAGGTGTTCGAGGCGGCGGGCGAGCGCCGCGCGGACCGCGTCGGCCAGCGACGCGCTCGCCGTGAGGAGGATCGCCGACCCGGGGGAATGCTCGGCCTGGGCGAGCATGTCGGCGGCGATCGCGTCGGGGCTGCCCGTGTCGTCGGCGACGACCACGATCTCGCTCGGGCCGGCGATCGAGTCGATGGCCACGGTGCCGAAGACATGCTGCTTCGCGAGCGCGACGAAGAGGTTGCCCGGGCCCACGATCATGTCGACACGGGGCAGTCCCTCGACCCCGTAGGCGAGCGCCGCGACGGCGTGGGCTCCGCCCGCGCGGACGACCGCGGTCACGCCGAGTTCGTGGCACGTCGCGAGCACGTGGTCGTTCTCCGATCCGAAACGCGTGGGGGGCGCGACGACCACGATCTCCCGCACGCCGGCGACCTGCGCGGGCACGACCGTCATGAGCAGCGTCGACGGGTAGGCGGCCGCGCCGCCCGGGACGCAGACCCCGACGCGATCGAGCGGGAGGTACCGCTGGCGGAGGGACCCGCCGCCGTCGAGCCGCACCTCCACGTCGGTGGATAAGAGGGCCCTTTGAAACCGTTCCACCCGGGTCCGCACGCGCCGCACCGCCGCGAGGAACGCCGGTTCGACCCTGCCGTGGGCGAGGCGGAGTTCGTCGGCCGTGACGAACAGGCGCTCGGCCGGCAGATCGACCCCGTCGATGCGTCGGGTGTAGTCGAGGAGCGCGGCCGCGCCGCCGTCGTGGACGTCGTGGCAGATGCGCTCGACCACCTGACGGGGGCTGAGCGGTTCCCCGAAGACGTCGATCGTCCGCTGCCGGCCCGCCGGGCTCACCATGTCACCCTGCGAGACCAGCGTGGATCGCAGGGCGGCGAGGCGGTCCGATCCGTCGGCCACCGCCAGGTCGATCCGCGGACAGGGATCGGCCACGGGCGGGGGCTGACTCATGCGAACGTCCCGGCTGCGTGCCGGCGCTGGAGGGGCAACTCGAAGCCGGCCGTCACCGGGCGGTGACGGCGAGGCCGCCCAGGCCTTCGATCCAACGATCCGACCACTGACGGGCGAGCCGGTCGAGGGATCCGGCCTCCCCCGCCTCGCGATCGCCCGCGATCATCCGGATGATCGCGTCGCCCCGTGCCGCGACCGCCGTCGGACCGGTCGCGGGACCATCATCCCCGAACACCGTATCCGCGTCGCCGGTTCCGGCTGGCAGCGAGATCCGCGCTGCGAGTCGGGCGTCGAGGGCCACGGCCCTGGCGATCGCCCCATCGCTCGCCGCGCGGTCGCCGAGCGCGGCGTGGATGATCGCCTGTCGGATGAAGGTGTCGGGCGAATCACGCTCGACCGACTCGGCCCGCCGATACGACGCCAGCGCCGCCCGGAGTTCCGTCGGATCGCCGTCGGCCTCCCGCACCTGTCGGTCGCCCGCGGCCACGAGGCTCGCGGCCCGTCGTCGCCCCGCCTCCGTGCTCGATCGTGGCGTGCGCTGGGGCGGCGCCACGGATGCGGCCGCGACCTGGCGCGTCACACCGATCCGGCCCGCCTGTCGCGAGGCGATGGCTCCGACCCGTGGGGTGGATGTGGCTCCGAAAAACGGAAAGATCGCAGCCGGACCGAACTGCGGTCCCACTCCGGGCGGCAGGAGCGTCGCATACGGTGAACAGACGACCCCGAATGGCGTGATCGCACACCCGGGGAGCCAGTTGGCCGGTCCACCGCCGTACCACCATGGTCCGCCCCAGGGGACGACGCCTCCCGAGAAAAACGACCCGCCGGAACCGGCGATGAAGATCGACTGCGAGCCGAAGAAGCGCGAGCGACCGTACCAGCCGCCGATGCCGCAGCCGGGCCAGCCGAACGACCATCCACCCCATGGCCGGCAGGGACTGCACCACTGCGGCCCACACGGGGAGACAACCGGGCCGCAGGAAGGCACGACCGGCTGGCCGCACCAGCCGCCGCCCCATGCGGCGCGGCCGATCTGGGTGCCGTAGCCGGTGCCGAACCCCGCATTGCCGAACGAGCCACCAATCGTGATGGTCTGGATCGCAGGGCCAACGCACTGAGGCTGCGGCAGACAGTGCTGTGCGAAGGCGACCTCGGCACCGCATGCGACGATGCCGAACGCGACGATGAGGCGGGAGGCCCGCGAGCGGAACCCGCACGCGCTCGTGGTCACGCGCCCGGTCCGTCCGGGGAAGGAACTCCGCGCCGTTCCCCGCACCATCCACCCGGCCATCGCACCGACGAGCCCATCGACCAGAGCAGTGCTCACGATCATCCTTCCGTGGCGGAGATGCACAAACGAAGGCGACCTCACGCGCGCATGTCGAGCATTCGCCGAGCCATGCCACCGTGATGACGAGCGAGCGCCCGCCTTCCCCCATCGCCTCTGTTTTGTGCGTGAGTGTTGTACGCGACCGGATTGTAGGTGATCGGAGGCTTTGGCGACCAGTCGCCCGACAGTTCCCAAATTCGTGCCGCTGATGCTAGCATTCGCAGCGTGAAAACCCTCGCGCGACACTCCCGCAGACGCTCGATCTCGATCGAGACCGTTCCCGAGGATGGGATGTGTTTCGGCGAACGGCTGGGCCTCGAGCGGGAGGCGGCCCTCGCCCTCGCATCGCTCAGGACGCCGGCCCGGATCCAAAACTTCATCAACGAGATCCCCTGGACATCGCCGGACGACGGGGTGCTCGCCCGCCCCGTGGCCACGGTGCTGGATCAGCGGCTCGCCAAGTGCATCGATGCCGCCCTCGTGGCCGCCTGCGCGCTCTGGATCTCGGGTGAGCGACCACTTCTCATGGATCTCGGGGCGGTCGGGGATGTCGACCACGTCGTCGCTCTCTTCCGCCGCCGCGGCCTCTGGGGAGCGATTTCCAAGAGCAACAGCCCGTGCCTCCGATTTCGCGATCCGATCTACCGCTCGATGCGGGAGCTCGCCATCTCGTTTTTCCCCCAGTTCTTGAAGGGCCGTCGCAAGACCCTGCGCACCTATTCGGTGCCCCTCGACCTCCGGCGCTACGACCCCTCGCTCTGGGTGGCCCGCCGGGACGATTGCCCCGAGATCGTGGACGCCCTGACGAGCGTGCGGCACTTCGCGCTGGTGCCCCAGGAGGCGTCGGATGCGCTGCGGCCGGCAGACGGGATCGAGGTCGAGGGAAGCCGTCTCAAGGAATACCCGTGAGTCCGAGCCCGGCGGCGGGGCTCGAGGGCCGCACGGGCCGATCCCCGGTCACATCGTGGCCTGCCCGAGGACCCGCCTGAGGGCGGTCGTCGCGACCTCACCGAACTGCCGGGGCGGGACGCGCCAGAGCGTCGGATTGTGCACCTCGACCGCCACGGCTCCGGTGTAGCCGATCGCATCGAGCCGTGCGACGAGTTCGTCGGCCGGTGACGCCCCTTCACCGGGCAGGATGCGATCGCCATCGGTGGCCATCTCCCTCGGCACGTCGGCGATGTCGGAGAGTTGCACGTGCGCGAGGTTGTCGGCCGTCAGCAGCCACAGGTCGAGGGGCTTGCTCGGCCCGACGGTGTAGTGAAACCAGTCGAGGCAGATGCCGAGCGACGGGAGTCCGACATCCTCCACGAGCGCGACCGCCGATTGCAGGTTGTTAGGGAAGCTCGCGCGGGAATCGAACTCGAGGGCCACCCGGACGTTCGCGTCGGCGGCCCGCCGCGCCGCCTCGACGAGGCTCGCGGAGAGCCGGCCGAGATCCTGCGGGCCGAGCGGCCCGTGCGCGTCCCCCGAGACCACGAGCACGGGAATCGCGAGGTCACGGCAGAGGATCAGCCGTTCCTCGAAATGACGCCAGTGCTCCCGCCGCGCGTCCCCCTGACTCGTCAGCAGCCCGCCCT
>JBJTBO010000046.1:0-6751 GCA_046091445.1 Planctomycetaceae bacterium
GACGCGGGCGTTCGTGGCCTGGCATCAGGACGTCACCTACTGGGGCCTCGATCCGGCCGTGGCTGTGTCGGCCTGGTATGCCGTGGACGACAGCGACGTGGGCAACGGCTGCCTGCAGGTGATCCCGGGTACGCACTCGGGCGGCATCCGGGCCCATGGCACGTCGCCCGACCCGACGGCCAACCTGCTGAGCATCAACCAGCAGGTGCCCGTGACGGCGGAGGAGGAGCGGCGGGTGGTGAACGTGCAGCTGAAGGCCGGCGAGATCTCCCTGCACCATGGCCTGATCGTGCACGGCAGCCAGCCGAACCAGTCGACCCGCAGGCGATGCGGGCTGGCGATGGTCTACATTCCGACATCGGTCCGGCAGGCGGGCGAGAATTCCCTCGGCACCCGCTGGCGCTCCGTGCTCGTCCGCGGCGAGAACCGGGAGCGGAACTTCATCGACGAGCCGCATCCATTTCAAGAGCCGCCTGTTAAAGAAGCCCGTTGTTGGGGGGCCGCTTGAAGGGCCGTCGTCTTCAAGTGGCCGCATGCGCTGTCCGCAAATCGTGACGGGGCGCCGGATCTTGTGGACGCGGAGCTCGGCCCACGGCCATGGCCGCGAACCGCGGACAGACCGGTCGCCGAGAGGCCGGGTCGGCGGCTTTTTTTCGCAGGATTTCGGCCGGGGATGACAGGACGTTCCGTGGATATCTTCCGATATTGGGTGGGAGCAACGGATTCTCCGCCCGGACTGCATCGCCGCGACCGGCCCGATGGGAATGTCTTGTGTGCAAGACCTCGTCCGTCGGGAGATACCAGCGTCCCGGGATCGAGGGAGCGGTGTCTCCGGCACATGGAGCGGAATTCGTGATGAACGCGTCCAGAGCATTCGCCGACGGATGGTGCCGTTTGCGGCTGGCGGGTGTGATAGTCGCGTTCCTACCGATCGCGACGGCATCGCCAACGAGCTGTCATGCCGTGGCCAGCGAGATGGAGTGGGTGATGGTGGGCAATCCCAGCAATCCACCCGACGCCCTCACCGGATGCGGCGCCGTGGCCCGCAGCTTTGCCATCGCGAAACACGAGGTCACCGTCGAGCAATACGCAGCGTTCCTGACAGCGGTCGCGGCCCGCGATCCGCACGGCCTTTGGAATGCGGGACAGAAGATCGATCGCGGCGGAAAGGAAGGAGCCTACACATACGTGGCACGTCCGGGCCATGAGCGGGAGCCCGTGATGAACGTGAGCTTCCTCGACGCGATGCGGTTCGCCAACTGGATGCATCACTCGCACAATTTCGCGGCCGGTGCGGCAATCGACTCGGCCGCTACGACGCCGGCTGCCGGGGCGGCGGACGTCTCCCGCATCACCGAAACCGGCGCCTACGATCTCGCCGTTGGGGGCGGCCTCGCGGCCCGTTCACCGGCCGCCCGAGTGTGGATTCCGAGCGAGGATGAGTGGTACAAGGCCGCCTACCATCATCCGCACGCCGCGGGCGGGCCGCCCGGCGGCTATTGGCGGTTCCCCACACGAAGCGACACGCCCCCCGCGCTTGGACCACCCGGAGACGCCGGAACCAATCTGGCCAGCTTCCTTGCCGACACCACTCTTTTGCAAAACCTCACCACCAAGCGCGGCTATGACGACGTGATGCCCGTGGGAAGTTTTCCCAGATCGACGAGTTACTTCGGCACGCTCGACCAGGCGGGGAATGCCTGGGAGTGGGTCGAGACGATCATCTTCGACACCCAGCGGATCATGCGCGGCGGCTGCATGTGCGCCACGTACGAATGGTTCCTCCCGCAGGTCCGCTCCAATGCGCGGCCGCACCGCCGCTACAAGGACTTGGGATTTCGCGTCGCCAGGGCCGTGCCGACGGAGATGGCGGCGCCCGCAGCACCTCCGCCAACCCCGCAGTCCACGCCATGAATCGAACTCGGAAGCCCATCGGCTGGGCGTGGATCGGCCGAGTGAGCCTGTCGGCGGCGCTGGGCGTGCTGTGCGCGGCGGCCGCCGCGGCCCGAGGCGAGGTGCCGCCGCCCGATGCTGCCGCCCCGTTACGGCGGGCGATGATCGAGCGGCACTGCATCGCTTGTCACGATGCCGCCACCCGCGAGGGCGGCTTCGACGTCACGGCCCTCCGCTGGCAGCCCGACGATCCTGCCAACGCCGACCGGTGGGTGAAGGTTTTCGGCCGCGTCGCCCGCGGCGAGATGCCTCCCCGCGATGAGCAGCGGCCGGCACCGGAGCTGCGGACGGCGTTTCTCGACGTCCTAGCCGCCGGGCTCTCAGCCGCGGGCCGGGAGCGACAGGTGCGCGATGGGCGGGCCGTGCATCGCCGGCTCAACCGCACCGAATACGTGACCACCATCCACGACCTGCTGGGAATCGACACGCCACTGGCCGACCTGCTGCCGAAGGACGGCACCGCGGGCGGATTCGACACCATCGGCGATGCGCTCGATCTGTCGGAAATCCACCTCGGGCGGTATCTCGAGGCGGCTTCACTGGCCCTTGCAGATGCCACCGTGACGACCCCCCGTCCGCAGACGACGACGCTCCGTACCGACTTCAACGAGACTTGGCACGACGAGGGCCATCCCGGCTTCCTGATAACCCAGTGGACACATTCGCCAGAAGGCCTGCTCGCAGCCCGCTGGGACGGCGCCAACCGCACGCAGTGCGTGCTCGGCACGTGGGAGCCGCCCGTGCCTGACACCCGCTACCGGTTTCGGATACGGGCCCGCGCCATGATCGACAAGACCGGGCCGAATGCGACTCCGGCCGACAAAGACAAGCCTGACCGCCGGATCATGCTCTGCGTGTCGCAGAGCAACTGGCCCCGGGCCAACATCGCCACCAAGAACTTCTATTTCGAGTTGAGCCCGAAGGAGTTTCGGGAAATCGACGTCGTGATGCGCATGCCGAAAGGCAAGACGCTCGGACTGCAGGCGTATCGCATCGTGCCAGAGGCGACGGACGAGGGGCGGGCGATGCTCGGTGGCATCTGCGTCGTCGTGGAATGGGTGGAGATCACGGGGCCGCTCGTGGAGGAGTGGCCGCCCCGCGGCCACCGGCTGCTCTACGGCGATCTCCCGCTCGAACCGGCCGACCCCGCGCAGCCCGGCAAGAACCTCCGCGTGGTGTCGAGCGCCGCGGAACAGGACGCGCGGCGGCTCCTGGTCGGCTTCCTGCCGAAAGTGTTTCGCCGGCCGATCGGCGACGCCGAGGTCGAGGACCATGTGGCGCTAGTGCGGGAGCAGTTGGGCCACGGCTGGCGGTTCGACGAGGCGCTGCGTGCAGCCTACACGTTCGCCCTGTGCTCGCCCGAGTTCCTGTTTCGCAGCGAGCGGCCCGGGCCGCTCGACAATCCCGCCCTGGCCACACGGCTCTCTTACGGGCTGTGGGCAACGGCCCCCGACGACGAACTCATGGCCCTCGCCGCGGCGGGCAGGCTTCGCGAGCCCGCGGTACTCGTGGGGCAGGCGCGGCGGATGCTCGCCGACCCGCGGGGCCGGCGGTTCACCGTCAACCTCCTCGCCAACTGGCTCAAGCTCGGCGACATCGACTTCACCCAGCCCGACACGAAGCTCTCTCCGGAGTTCGAGGAGTATCTGAAGCTGTCGATGCTGGACGAGTCGTACGCCTTCTTCACGGAACTGCTCGGCAAGGACCTGCCGGCCCGCTCGATCGTCCATTCCGACTTCGCGATGCTCAACGAGAGGCTGGCCGAACACTACGGCATCCCCGGCGTGAAAGGCCCCGCGATCCGCCGCGTCGACCTGCCAGCAGGAACGCATCGCGGTGGATTCCTCACCCAGGGAGCGGTGCTCAAGGTGTCGGCCAACGGCACAACCACCTCGCCCGTGGTCCGCGGCGCGTTCGTGCTCGACCGGCTGCTGGGCACCCCACCCGATCCGCCCCCGAAAGACGTGCCGGCCGTGGAGCCCGACATTCGCGGCAGCACGACGATCCGCGAGCAGCTCTCCCGCCACCGCGACCAGGCCGCCTGCGCGGGCTGCCACGCGAAAATCGATCCTCCCGGCTTCGCGTTGGAGAGCTTCGACGTCGCGGGCCGCTGGCGGACAAACTACCGGATCGTGCCGGCCGCACACTCCGACAAAGTGGTGAGCATCCCCGGGACCGACATCCGATATTACGCCCAAGGTCCGGCCGTCGACCCGTCGTACGCGCTGGCCGACGGCCGGCCGTTCGCCGACATCGACGGCTTCAAGCGGCTGCTGCTGGAGGATGAGCGGCAGATCGCCCGCAACCTCGTGGCGAAGTTCGTCGCGCAGCTCACCGGCGCGGAGATCGAGTTCGCCGATCGCGACACGGTGGAGGAGATCCTCGACCGCACGGCGGCCGGCGGGTATGGCGTACGCAGCATCCTCGAGGCGGTCATGCAGAGCCGCCTGTTCACCCACAGGTGACGGTATCCGACGTCGTGTTCGAACCCAGCCCGATCCACAGGAGACGACTGCCATGGCAGTGATCGAACGATTCGGGGTGGTGACGCGGCGGGCGATTCCGCGGCGGACGCTACTCAAGGGGCTGGGCGTCGGCCTGGCCCTGCCCTGGCTTGATGCCATGCAGCCGGCCTTCACGGCCGAGACGCCCCCGCCGATGCGGTTCATCGGCGTGCTCACCTACCTCGGCTTCCACGCCCCGTACCTCTTCCCGGCGGAGAGCGGCCCCGACTACTCGACCACCCGCTACCTGGAGGTGCTCGAGCCCCATCGCCACGACTTCACGATCATCTCGGGGCTCAATCATCCGGAGGTGCGTGACTTCCACGAGTCCGACAAGTCGTTCTTCACCGGTGCCCCGCACCCGCTCTCGCCGACATTTCGCAACACGATCTCGTTCGACCAGCTGGCCGCGGAGCGGATCGGCCGCCTCACCCGCTATCCCTCGCTGAACTTCTGCACGATGGCCGGCTACAGCTGCAGCTACACCCGCAGCGGTGTGGCAATCCCGGCGGAGACAAGCGCCGCCAAGGCGTTCACGAAGTTGTTCATCGACGGCACGCCGGAGGAGGTGGCCGCGGAGGTGAGGCGGCTGCAGCAGGGGCGATCGATCCTCGACCGGGTGGCCGAGCGGGCCGATCGACTGCGTCGCGATGTCGGCGCCGCCGATCGTGACAAGCTCGACCAGTATTTCGAGAGCGTGCGCAACCTGGAGACGCGAATGGTGCAGCTCGAGGACTTCGCCCGGAAGCCAAAGCCGAAGCCCGAGCGGGAACCGATCCAGGATCCCGGTCCGGGGGAGGACACGACCCGGCTGGGCCTGATGCTCGACGTGGCCAGGTTGGCGGTGCAGACCGACCTGACGCGAATCGTCACGCTCTACTGGATGCAGACGTCGAAGACCCCGTCGGCCCCCGGGATGTCGTTCGCCAACCACGATCTCAGCCACCATGGCCAGGATCCGGGCAAGATCGAGAAGCTCGCCGTGATCGAGCGGGATCTGCTGGCGGAATGGGGCGCGTTCCTGGGCCGGCTCGAAGAGGCGAGCGAGGCCGGTGGCCGGCTGCTCGATCGCACGATGGCTCTCATGGGCGCGGCGCTGGGCAACGCGTCGAGCCACGACGCGACGAATCTGCCGATCCTGGTGGCCGGTGGCCGTTTCAAGCACGGCAGTCATCTGGCCCACGACCCGAAGCGGCCGCCACCGCTGTGCAACCTCTGGGTGCAGATGCTTCATGAGCTCGGCGTGGATGTGCCCCGGTTCGGGTCGAGCACTTCGGAAACCCTTTCCGGGCTTGCAACATAGCCCGGGCTGCTAGGAATTCGTGCAGTTCTTTCACGCCACTCGCCTTACGGGCAACGTTTTACAGGCTGGAGCAGCGCCTCACGCTGCCGCAGCTAAATATTCACCACATTCAGGGCATATTCCTTGAGCGGCCACTTTGTGTCGGCCGCCATTCTCACCAAGGAATGTGCCATGACAGATGTTCTCCACGAGCGGGCCGCGCAGTTATCGCGGCTCGCGATGATGATTCGAATCGGCCTCGAGAGCGCCGAGTCCGCGATCCCGGGAATCAACGACCAACTCGCGGAACTCGTTGCGCTGGGGATCACCGATTTTCAGATCGAGGGACCGGCGATCTATTGCCGGCCCGCAGGCCCGTCGAGCGCGTTTGACGACTCGTTCGTCGTCTATCAGGCGGCGATCGTTCAGCCCGGTGGTATCGGGTGCGTCGTCTGGGACGCCGCCGAATACGACGAGCACACCAGCCTGCCGCACGGCGAGCCGGTTGATCTACGCACCGGCTTTCTTTCCTACGACAAATGCCCGCCGATCGTGCAGGCGTTGCTCGTGGCCCATGCAGGGCGGTTGCTCGACGGCCTGCTGGGCGACGTCCGCCTGCTGGGGTCGTAGCTCCTGTTCGAGGGCGCTTCGGCGCCGGCGAGGTTCACGTAGGCCGCTTCCGCGCGGGCGGTGGGCCGAAGCGTGACGGAGTGTCTCCGTTTCGCTGGTGACGACTCTCTGCCGCTGGCACCTCTTGCCGGTGGCTTCCTCTTTGATCCCGAACACCGGGATGGAGTGCGCACATGCTTCTTGACAGACAGACGGATCATGAACTGGTCGCGGCAGTCGCGAGGGCTCTCGGCGAGGCCATCAGCCTGGTTCGGCACCGTGGGTTCCACGACGTCGACATCGAGCGGGGCGACGGCGGCGAGCCGACGAGTTCGTACGGCCCTGACGAGTCGATGGGCCCAGTTGACGCCGTGGATCTCGCCGCCACGGGACTCGACTGGGA
>JBJTBO010000047.1:0-5080 GCA_046091445.1 Planctomycetaceae bacterium
CGTCACGCGTGCCCCGCCAGCCCCGTGGGCGCGCAGCCTGGCGGACGAGTGACGAATGGCCGAGAGGTGCGTGCCCCAGGCGGGCAGCGCCGGTCCGCCACCGCGGTGCTGCCGATCCGCGCCGCCGAAGCCGGCGAAGTCGGGGTGCGGGAGGAAGGCGTGGAGCCCGCGTCCCGCCGTCGTCGGGATGCCGCCGCCGGGCAGGGTGACCGGTCCTGCGAGCACGCGCACGCGACCGAAGAGCGCCGTCGTGTCGCGCGAGGGATTGGCGATCACCACGACAGGATGACGGGTGGTCGGCCAGAAGACGCAGCGATGCGTCGCCATGACCGCCGGCGGCCCGGGCTGCGCGGACCGACCGACCTCGAAGCCCCCCGCGTGTCGCTGCAGCACGGAGCCGCCCCCCGCATCGGTCTCGAGCACGCTCACGGCGATCGTGGCGTCCTGCTCGGTCGGATAATCGATCTCGACGACGTGCGGCCTGCCGGGCTCGACGCCGGCGATCACGATGCCTTCCCACGTCGGCGCGGCGGGGGATTCGGCCGCCGGAAGCCGCAGCACCGGCCCGAGCGGATGCGGTTCCACGCGCGAGTGACCGGTGGCGAGCAGCCCTCCGAGCCGCGGCACCATCGACGAGATCGACGGCAGCGCCGTGGGCAGGGAGGGCACGGCGGAGAGCGCGGGCACCGCGGGAAGCCTGGGCAGGACCATCGAAGGCCGCGTGAAGCTCGGCAGCGGCATCGCGGGCAGGCCGATCGAGGGCAGGGGCACGTCGCCCAGACCCACTCCCGGCAGCCGCCGCAGTCGTTCGTGAAGCTTGGGGCTGCCCGGATCGAGCTCGTGCACCACGCGCCACTCGTTGTCCAGAGGACGCGCTCCGCCCTCGAGAGCGACGGCCGGCACCTGGAACGTGCGGCCGACCACGGCGCGGCTCCACCGCAGGCTGCCGCGCTCCACCGCCTCGAGCACCACGTCGTATACGCCCTCCTCCCCCGGAAGCGTCACGTCGAACACGACCGGCTCGAACCGCGTCCAGCGGCCCGCCGCGGCGCCGTCCACCGGGGATCCGGCGAGCGGCACGAGCGTGGTGGTACGACTGGCGATCTCGCCGGGGCGTGCCGCCGTCGTCAGCCGCATGCGCACGTCGACGACCGACGTGCCGTCGGCAGTGACCGGCAGCAGCGGATCGACGGTGAACCGCAGCCGATCTCCCGGCCTCGGCACGCCCTGCCGTGCATCGGACGACGCGTCCTCGCGATCGATCGTCACGCGCAGCGGCTCGCCCGGCGCGAGCCTGCCCGTCAGCCGATTCCCCTCGCCGTCGAGCGATTCCTGCGTCGGGCCGACGAGCAGATCGCAGAGTGGCACGTCGAGCGTCGCGGAGGGCTCGCCCCCGCGGGCAGGCCCGAGCTCCGCCACGAGCCTCAGGCCGCGCGGGTCGTCGACCTCGATCTCGACCCCGTCGAGATCGACCGGGCGGGGCTGGTGCACGAGGATCGTCGCCCCCTCGCCGTGCGCCATCGACGCCGCATCGACCTCGAGGGACAGCGTGCGCCACCGAAGCGCGTCGGGCACCCGCGCGTCGCCCGCGGCGACGATCGCGATGCGACCCGACCAGGCGCGGGGTTGTCCTCCGCCCCACGGCACCCGCACGGCAAGCGGCCGGGCAGGCTCAGTCGGCGCCGCGTGGCCGCGCGGTGCCGCGAGCGGCAGCGTCGCCCAGAGCAGGACCACGAGGCGGTGGAGGCGTCGGCGTTGCAGCACGGGATGCGGTCGCATCGACACCATGAGGACGGGGGAAGGATGCGGGGAGGACCCTGGGTGCGCACGGTCAGCGCGGCCGTCCGGCGCGGGCTGCCAAAGGGGGGCGGGATGGTAGCGACGGGCCGTGGTTGCGAAAAGCGGTGTTCGCGCCGCAAAAAACGCCACGATTCAGCGCGTGCAAGGGGGGCCGTGGGCCCGATCGCGTCGGAGCGTCCACCGCTCGGGCGGGTCAATCGACACGGAGGTCGACCCGGTTGCCGCCAGGCTCCAGGGTCGCCCCCAGACCGGATGTCGCCGGACTCGCATAGCGGCCCGGAATGCGGAACCATCCCGCACGTGGCGGTGACGCTTCGGCGGGGAGCGGCGTTGCGCCGAGCGGCGCGGCGATCGTCGTGCCGGGAGGGGGATCGACCGCGTCGGCACCCGCCCCCTGCCCCGGTGCCGCGGCGGTTGGCCGTGACGGCATGGGCGAGGCGGCATCCCGCTGTCCACGGGCCATGGCACCGGCCGGGGCGGTCGGATCCGGGCTCGACACCGCGATCTGGACGGGGCCGGGCGGCACATTCGACACCGTGAAGCGACCATCGGCCCCGATCGCGGCGGAGTAGGCACGGCGATCGACCGCGAGGAGCGTGACGGTCCCGAAGACCACCGGTCGCCCGTCGGACGTGACCGTCCCCGACACCTCCGTCGCTGGAGTGCGGCCCCTCAATGCCCATCCGATCGCGCCTCCGGCGACGCCGAGCGCCGCCAGGATCACGACCACGCGACGTCTCGGCCCGCGTGATGCACCGTCGGCCGTCGCGCCGTCGCTCATCGTGCGGCCTCCACGATGGTCGTGCCACCGCCCGCCCCGCCGAACACGCTCGACATCGCGGGCAGTGTCGTGAACGCGGCATCGTAGCCGAGGAACGTGACCGACCCGTCGGCACGCAGCCAGTTGCCCCCACGCGGGTGCAGGCTCCAGAAATGGGTGGCGGCACACGGGTCGTCCGCCACGTCGGGCCGGTAGAAGCCCGGCGAGATGCAGGGGTTGCCCGACCGATCCGTCGCGATCACCGAGAACTCGAGCGACGGGTTGCCGAGCACCGTGTCGAAGTCGGTCATGTTCCACCGACCGTAGAAGAGATCGTGCGACGGGGGCCGCTCGCCGACGACCACGACCTTGCTGAGCCCCGCGGGGATCGTCGCCATGGAGACCCGCGGCCGCGCGGACCAGGACCAGTCCTGCGTGGGAAAGACGCCGTTGGTCGCGTTGCTCGCATGCCCCTGGTCATCCACGCGCTCGTCATTGCCGCTCACTGCGAGATAACTGTTCAAGGCGTAGCCCCAGCGGTTGGGCCCGCGCGCGGCCTGCGCATCGGATGGACAGAGGTACTCGGGGATACGCGTGCCCGAAACGAGTCGGAACGTCGCGTACACCTCGTCGAGGGTCGTCGGCACGCGCCAGAGGTCGACCACCTGCGACCGCTCCATGAAGTGCTGGATGCGCAGGAGCCAGCTGCCCACCTGCTCGTCGCGCGGAGGAAATCCGTCGTTGGCGCCGCCGACCCCGACGAGCTGCTGCGGGAGCACCGAAAAGCTCGACGGCGCGAGATGGGTGCGGGTCGCCTGCCGAGCCAGCGGAAACTCCCGCCGGATGTCGTGGTAGCGATGCAGGGCGAGACCGATCTGCTTGAGATTGTTGAGGCACTGCCCGCGCCGACCCGACTCTCGGGCCGCCTGCACGGCCGGGAGCAGCAGGCCGACGAGGACGCCGATGATCGCCACCACGACGAGCAGTTCGACGAGTGTCATGCCGGGCCTCTGACGCATCTCGTCCTCGCACCGGAACTCACCGACTCTCCTGGCCGCCCCGCGCCGGCGGCCCGGCCGCATCCCGACGTTCCCAGCCTAACGTGGGCCTCGCCCGTGGCCCAAAAGGCACGACGTGCCCCACCGCACGGCTCGGCACCCCGTGCGACCCGCCCCGATCGTGGCGCACGCTTTCCAGCGTGCGCATGCGGGCATGCGTACCGGGCGATACGCCACTGCGCAGCGACGCTGACTTCGTGTCGCTCGGTCTCTTCGCACTTCCTCCCGGGTTCGCACGCCTGGAGGCGTACGCCACGGAGGAGCCAAAGCCTGTCTGGTCAGGGCACGCGAGAGGGAGAGGCACCGTTTGCGATTGGGCCTTGCGGAAGCGCGACGTCAACGCACGCAAACGGAGCCAGTCCCTGGCAACCGCGCGGGACGGGCCGCCACGGCCATTCGGCACGGTTCACCCGTCGAGCGGCATCGTCCAGGCACGGTGCCAGTCACCTGCCGTCGCCGCCGCGAGCACGGCGGCGAGACGCTCGGCCTCGGTCGCGCAGCGGGAGGCGACGTCGTTGAGCTCGAAGTAGTCGTCGGGCTTCGCGTAGAGCCGGATGGCGCCCGTGCCCTCCCCGGCATCCGGATCGCACCGCGCGACGGCGTGCCACGCAGGCGTCGCCACCGCCGATCCCGTGGCGACCCGGGCGATCACACGGTCGCGAGGGCTTGATCGCCACGCCTCGAAGCGGCCACACCGGCTCGCACCGAGCCACGGCGCCGACGCGTGCGCCGCTGCCGCTTCGGCTTCCGCGCGATCGACTCGTGCAGGCAGGGCTCCGGCATGCTCGAGGAGTGTCGCGCCGAGATCGGCGGGCGTGACCAGCCCTCCCCACCGCTGTGCGGCCATCCTCCCTGCCGGATCGACGAGGAGCGCGGGCACGTGCACGAGCTCGCCGAAGGCCGCGAAGGGCCCCGGCCCGACCTGCCCATGCAACCCGAGCGGCAGCCCGCGCAGCCCCGTCACGAGCACGCTCCAGCCCGGGACCATGCCGGTCGCCCCGTGCTGCGGCAGCCGCGAGAGCAGCCGCTCGAGGCAGTGGTCGAGCAGCGTGATCTGACCTGCGAATGCGTGCCGAACGGCCACGAGTTCGTCGGGATCGGTGGCGTCGGTGACCTCGAGCTCGGGGACGACGACACCGGCATAGGCCGCTGGATCGTCCGGTTCGCAGTAGGCATCGCGGAACGCCGGCGGCGCGTCCCAGACGCGTCCGAGGCTCGTCACGTGCAGGATGACGAGCCGGTGGGCACCGGTCGCGAGGGCCTCACCGGCCGCGTGGCAGAGTCGGAACAGCGCGGTATCGGACTCGTCGTCAGGGCGTGTCCGCCGCGCCGACGGCGGGACGCGGAGCACCGTGAGCCCCGCGCCGGCCGACCCGGCATGATCCACGCCCGTCGGGCCGGAATCGGCATCGGTCACGAGGAGCGGGGACCAGCCGCGGACCGCCGCCGCACGGACAAGCGT
>JBJTBO010000048.1:0-6756 GCA_046091445.1 Planctomycetaceae bacterium
TCCTGCACCTCGGCCCGGACCTGGTCGGTGAGGAACTGGAGGCGGCGGTCGATCTGGACGAGCTGGGAATCGACCGACTGGAGCCGCCCGCGCGCGTCCCGTCGCTGCGCGGGCATCTGGAAGATGAGCGACGCCTGGAGCACCTGCCGCTCCAGCCCGAACGGCCCCGAGAGCGGGCTCGTGCCGTAGCCGGCGTCCTGGTTGCCCACGAGCTGGGCATCGATCCCGGGCAGCGTCTGGTTGACCGCCAGCCGCCGTTCGACGATGAGCTTCTCCCGTTCGAGCGAGATCTTCTCGAACTCCGGTCGCGTGGCGAGGGCCCGCGAGAGCGTGACGTCGTAGAGCGTCGGTCGCGGCTTCACCGGCTCGGGCAGCGGCTGCATGCGCTTCCGCGCCGGCAGGAGCGGCCTGCCCGACGTGTCGCGCAGAAAGAGCGACAGCTCGATCGCCGACTGCTGCACCTCGCGGTCGGCCTGCACGAGCAGCCCGCGGCGCAGGGCGATGTTCTTCTGGTTGTCGACCCGCTCGATGTTGGCGACCACGCCCCGCGCCACCTTTTCGCCGAGCTCGCCGTCCCGCCTCACCGCCAGCTGCTCGAGTCGCTCCGCCGCCTCCTCGCGCTCGCCGTTGCCCAGCCACATCCAGTAGGAAAGCGCGGCGGCACGCATGTAGTCGATCCGGCTTCGCGTGATGGCCGGCTCGGCGAGCGCCTGATCGAGCCGCGCCTTGTCGCGGCCGGCACGCGCCGCATCGATGTCACGGTCCCGCGCGAGCGGCATGGTGATGCCGCCGCGAAACTCGCCCACGTTCGCCGTCTTCTGACCGAGCCGGTAGGTCGGAAAACTGCCGAAGCCGGTCCGCCAGCCGCCGAACACCTGCACGCCTCCCCGCTCCATGAGCCGCGACAGCCCGAAGTCGGAGAGGTAGCTCTCGTAGGTGCCGGGCGAGAGCGCGTTGCCCGCCATGTTGATGTTGGTGTCGAAGGCGCCCATGGCGGCCGTGAGCCGCCCTGCCGCCACGCCCCGCTCCCGTTCGATCGCTTGCAGGAGCGGATAGTGCCGCCTGACGCTATCGAGCACCTCGCCGAGCGCGAGCGGCTCGTCCCGGTCGTCGATGAGCAGCGAGCCTGGCAGATCCGGCTCCGCGGGCGGAACGAGCACCGGCGTGGATGGGCCCTCGGTGGCGCGGGGCCGCGGCAATGGCTCGATGCCGTCGGGCGTCGCGGAACGCGGCGCACCCGGCTCATCCGCAGCCCGGGCCGCGCGCCCATCCGGCGGCGGCAATCGCACAGCGGGGCCGGCGGCACCCGGTCCGGGCGTGTCGGTGATCTCGAGGAACGAGGTCGGCACGATCGCGGGCACGGCGAGACTGACGCCGGAGGGCGACAGTTCTCTCGCCTCCGAGACGCCCAGATGCCTCGGAGGAATGGCTTCGGAGGCGCAGGCGCGGCCGACGGCCAGCGCGGCGAGGAGGACGACGGCGATCCGGTCGGCGGTCATCACGTGCCTCACCCGACCTTGATCTTCGGCGCCTTCGGCGCGCCGTCCTTCGACTTCGGAGTCGGCGCCAGCACCGGCGGGAAGCCGTTGAGCCGCCGCCAGATCTCGAAACCGAGCGGTACGCGGTTGAGGAACACCCACCCGATGACCTGGTTGCCCTGCCGCAGAAACTCCGGGTCGGGCCAGGTGTCGCCGGGCATCCGCTGCTCGGGTTCCACGAGCACGCGGCACTGTCCGGCCACGCCACTGGCGGCATCGATCTGCCGCACGCGGCCGCCGAACGTGCCGATCGCCATCTCCGGCCAGCCGGAGAACTGCACCGCCGGCCAGCCCTCGAATTGCAGCCGCACGTGCGGCATCTCCCCCTCGCGATCGGCGAAGGCCAGCATGATCGGGGCATCCACACCGTCGAGAAACAGCTCGGCCACGCGGTCGTTCGTGTCGGGAACGACCGTACAGAGCACGTCCCCTTCCTTGACGTTCTGCCCGCCCTGCGCGACGTTCGCCGCGACGCGGAAGACCACCCCGTCGCAGGGAGCGACCACGCGCCGCGCCTTGAAGCGTTCGATCCGGTTGTCGATATCCTGGATCTCGCGCTCGATCGAGAAGACGTTCTGCTCGGCCTTCCTCAGGTTGCTGCGGGCCACGGCGATCGCCGACAGACCCGTGGCGTCGGCCTGCACGAGCAGCGCCTCCTGCGTCAGGAGCGTGGCCTGTGCCCTCGCGATCTCCGCATCGGCCTTGTCCGTGTCGGTAACGGCCCGGTCCGCGCGCATCCGCGCCTCGTCGCGCGAGAGCCGGCTTTCGAGGCCGCCAAACTGCGGGTTGGAAAAGAGGTCGTCGAACATCTCGAACCTGTTGAGCTCGAAGTCACGGGCGAAGGTGGCATTGGCCTTGGCCTGCTCGGCCACGTCGATCGCCCGTTGCGCCGCCTGTCGATTGGCCTCTGCGGCCCGCACCGCGGCATCCCGCGCGTCCTCCTGGGCGGCGGCCGCCGCCGCGAGCTCCGAGAGCTCCTGCCGCGCCGCGCTGAGGCGGCCGGCGAGAAACTCCCGCTGCGCCTGCAGCCTCTCCGCAAGCTCCGGGTCGTTGTCTTCGATATCGACCAGCGGATCGTTCATCTTGACGCGGGTTCCCTCGACGACGTGCCACGTCCTCACCTGCCCCGACACCAGCGCCGTGATCACCTGCAATCGTTCCACCGGCGCGTAGGCCACGATCGTGCCCCGGCAGTTGAGGGTCTGCTGCCAGGGTATGAGGGCCAGGCCGAACGGGAGGGCGAGGAAGAACAGGAAGACGAGGCGGGCCATCCACACGATCGTGCGTGGTGTCAGCGTGCGCGCCAGCGACACGCGGGCGGCGACGTCACGCTCCGGCAGGACCTGCGGCTGTTTCATGTCCACTCCACAACCCGGGTGCAGCGATCGCGGATGTCCTGTCGGACCGACACCACGACGAGCGTCCACGGTGCGGCCGGATCGAACAGGTTGTCCAGCAGGTCCGGGCACCCCTCGACATCGAGACCGTCGAGGACGCCGTCGAGCAGGAGGAGGCGCGGCCGCCCCACGACCGCGCGGGCGATCGCCAGGCAGGTGATGTCGTTGGCCGAAAGCGGCCTGCCATCCGGCGTGAGCATCGTCTCGAGGCTGTCGGGGAGCCGGGCGATCCGGTCCGTCAGGCCGACCAGGTCGAGCGCCTCACGCACGTCGAACGCGGTGAGATCGCTCCGACCGAGCCGGACGTTCTCGATGACGGAACCCTCGAACACCTCGGGCCGGCCGACGTAGGCGATGTGGTGGCGGCTCTCGCGTCGATCGAGCGACCGGGCATCGAGCCCGTCGAACGTCAGCAGGCCCGCGGGAGGCACCCGCAGGAGGGCGAGGTATTCGAGGAGCTGCGTCTTGCCACGACGGCCCACGATCGCGATCCGCTCCCCGGGCCGTACTTCGAGACGACGCGCGGTGCCGTCGGCTGCGGGCAGTTCCACGACGGCCGCGAGAGGCCCGCCGGCGGCCGGCAGCACGTCGCCCTGCGTCGACTCGGGCGTCAGTCGGTCGATGACGCCGAGCTTGTCGAGCGTCGCCTGCAGGTCGTAGAAGATCTCGAGATACTTGCCGATCTTCGACAGCGAGCCGAGGACGAGCGTGACGATCAGTTCGCTCGCCACGAGCTGGCCGAGCGTGAGCTGTCGGTTGATGACCAGCCAGCCACCGAGGCCGAGCAGGATGGTCGAGCCCACGGCCTCGACGACCAGGGCGAACAGCGTCTGCCGCCACACGACGGCGAAGTGTCGCCGCCGGGCGCTGACGTAGCGGTCCGCGAGCAGGTCGCCCCGCTCGAGGGCCAGCGCGGCGCCGGCACCGCTGCGGAAGGTGTGCGGGCAGCGGGCCACCTCCTCGAGCCACGCCGCCACGTCGAACTTCGTGTAGCTTTCCGCGATGCTCGTGCGCACGCCTCCGATCCCGAGCACGAAGAGCAGGAAGACGACCAGGCCGCCGAGCACGAGCGCGAAGGTGAGCAGATACGGATGGTAGGTCGCGAGCACGACGAGACCCACGAGGGTCATCATGATGATGCCGACCCCCTCGACGAGCAGCGTCGCGATCGACTTCTGGCCGGAGGAGACCTCGAAGAACCGGTTCACCAGGTCGGCCCGATTGACCCCGTCGAACGACGCAAGCTCGGTGCGGGCGAGGCGGTCCGCGAAGCCGAGGGCCGTGCGCACGAAGAGCCGTCGCTGGAGGCACTCGGCGACGAACGTCTGCATCGCCCGCAGCACCGAAGCCACGAAGAGCAGCGCGAACATCACAGCCGCGAGCACGAACACCGGCCAGAGCAGGATTCCGAAGGCCACCGTATTCACGAGCGCCTCGATCGCCGCCGGAGTGACGAGCGACAGGATGCCGACGCCGAGGGCGAAGGCGAGGAGCGTGAAGACGTCCCGCCACTCGAGCCGAAACAGGTCGATCAGGCGACGGATCGGAGTCTTGCCGTGCCCGGCCGCGCCGCGGCCCGAGCCGCCGCCCCGACCGGGCGGGCTCGCGTGCCCGTGCGTCACGGAGTCGTGGTGATCTGCTGCGATGACGGTCGCCATCTCCCTCTCCCGCCGAAGCTGCCGACATGCACGCCGCGGAGTTTCCGACCGCTGCGCCACGTGGCGCGAGCGCAAACGGCCTCGCCTGAAACGACGTGCCGCCCGCACATCTTGCATCGACATCCGTACGGTGGGGCGAGCATATCGGCAAAGAACATTGTTTCGATACCATACATTGAATAAATCGATGCTTGATCGCTTGCGTGGCCCCCCATGACACCCTGGCTCAACTATCACCACCTGCTGTACTTCTGGATGGCGGCCCGGGAGGGCGGCATCACGGCGGCATGCCGCCGACTCGACCTTTCCCAGCCCACCGTAAGCGGCCAGATTCGCTCGCTCGAGCGGAGCCTCAAGGTGAAGCTGTTCGAGCGCTCGGGCCGGTCCGTGCGCCTGACCGAGACCGGGCGGATCGTCTTTCGCTACGCCGACGAGATCTTTTCGCTCGGACGCGAACTGCAGGACGCCGTGGCGGGACGCACCGTGGCCGGGGCCCTGCGGCTCGTCGTCGGCATCGCCGACACGCTCCCGAAGCTCATCGTGCATCGGCTGCTCGAGCCGGCCCTGCACCTTCCCGAGGAAATCGTGCTGTCATGCGTGGACGGCGATCCGGACCGCCTCATGACCCAGCTCGCGCTGCACGAGCTCGATCTCGTCATCAGCGACTATCCCGCGAACCCGCGGCTCGGGATGCGGGCGTTCAACCACCGGCTCGGCGACTGCGGGATCACCTTCTTCGCGACCGAGTCGCTCGCCCGGCGCTACCGGCGTTCGTTTCCCCGCTCACTCGACGGAGCGCCGCTCCTCGTTCCCGCCGGAAATGCGGCGCTGCGTCGCGCCCTCGACCAGCGGTTCGAGGAGATGGGAGTGCGGCCCGTGATCCGCGGGGAGTTTTCGGACAGCGCGCTCCTGAAGGCGTTCGGCGCGCGGGGCGAGGGGCTGTTCGTCGCACCCTCGGTCGTGGAGGGGGAGGTGCGGAGGATGTATCACGTGGCCGTCGTGGGCCGCGACGAGCAGGTCCGCGAGCAGTTCTTCGCGATATCGGTCGAGAGGCGGCTGGCCCATCCGGCCGTCCTCGCGATCACGCAGTCGGCCCGCGCGCGCCTCGCGCAGGCCTGAGGGCCGCTCACCGTGATGCCACGGCATCGGCGAGGTGCTGCCACGCGGTCCACAGCCCGACGACGATGAATCCGGCCGTCGACACCCAGAGCAGGACGTCCCATCCGCGCGAGGGCGTCAGACGGGGCTCCATCTCGCCGTAGCGGAACCACAGCACGGCCACGGCGAGTCCGGCGAGCATGATGGCCTGCGCGGCGCCGCTGGCCAGCACCATCGCCACCGGAGCCCGGATCGTGACGGCCAGCAGGACCGCCACGATCGCCCACGCGGCGGCGAGCCGACGCGCCCAGCGGGCCCGCGAAGCATCATCGCCGGCGATCGCGCCCGTCAGGATGAGCCCGTCGGCGACGAGCCGCGCACACCCGGCCGCCGCCACGAAGAACGTCGAGTAGAGCGCCGCGAACGCGCCGACGAGGAAGATGCCGAGCGCCCGGTCGCCGAAGACGGGCGCGTACATCGCGCCGAGCGTCCGGACCATCTCGCTCCCCTCCGGCCGCAGGCCGAGCCGACCGAGCGTCGCCGCGCCGAGCAGGTAGAAACAGACGGTCACCGTGGTGTAGACGACCATCGACGCCCACGCGTCGAGCTGCATGACGCGCAGCCAGCCCTTCGCCCGCTCGGCCCAGGCGGTGGATGCGTCCCGTGGTCCCACGGCACGGCCGTATCCCTTCTCGAGACACCAGTACGGATAGACCATCAGTTCGCTCGCTCCGACCCCGATGATCCCGAACGTGGCCAGGCCCGTGGCGAGCGGCGAGCGGCCACCGGTCGAGGGAGGCACCGCCGGCACGAGCCCGCCGGCGACGTCCCACAGCGACACGGCCCACGCGGGATCGAACTGCAGCATCGCGAGTGCCACGACCGTGACGAGCGTGAAGGTGCCCACGAGGATCACCGAGATCGCCTCGATCGCGGCGTAGCGTCCCACGACGAGGAGCGCCGCGGTGCCGAGTCCGGTCACCACGATCCAGACGGCCTCGTCGGCGGGCTTCGCGAGGCCCGCCTCCGCCGCCACCAGTTTGCCGAGCCGCTCACGCGCGCGCT
>JBJTBO010000049.1:0-6253 GCA_046091445.1 Planctomycetaceae bacterium
CGGCGGCTTGTATCCGGGAAGCGGCACGGCGGCCTCGTCGCCGGGGATGGTCACCGTGTCGCCGATGTGCACCTGCTTCACGTCCTTGATGTTGCAGACGAGGTAGCCCACCTGGCCGGCCGCGAGCTCCTCGCAGGCGCGTCGTTGCGGCACGAACTGGCCCAGCTCGAGCACCTCGTGCGTGACGCCGGTGCGGAGGAAGCGGATCTTCTGGCCCCGGCGGATCGTGCCGTCCACCACGCGGACGTAGGTGATCGCACCGCGGTACGAGTCGTAGTGGCTGTCGAAGATCATCGCCCGCAGGGTCGCGGCGGGGTCGCCCTGCGGCGGCGGCACCCGCTCGACGATCGCCGCCAGCAGGTCGCCGATGCCGATGCCCGTCTTGGCACTCACGCGGATCACGTCGGCCGGCTCCACGGCGAGGCTCTGCTCCATCTCCTGGAGGACCTCGTCGATCCGCGCGTGCACGAGGTCGACCTTGTTGATCACCGGCACGATCGCCAGGTCCTGCCCGATCGCGGCGTACGCGTTGGCGACGGTCTGCGCCTCGACCCCCTGGAAGGCGTCGACGAGGAGCACGGCCCCCTCGCAGCAGGCCAGGCTGCGGGAGACCTCGTAGTGGAAGTCGACGTGGCCCGGCGTGTCGATGAGGTTCAGCTCGTAGCGCTCGCCGTGATGGCGGTACTCCATCCGCACGGCCCGGGCCTTGATCGTGATTCCCCGCTGCCGCTCGAGCTCCATGTCGTCGAGCATCTGCTCCTTGAGCTGCCGCTTCTCCACCGTGCCGGTGGCCTCGAGGAGACGGTCGGCCAGCGTGCTCTTGCCATGGTCGATGTGGGCGATGATCGAGAAGTTGCGGATGTGTCGGCAGTCGATGCTCATGACCTGATTCTACCCGCCGGGGAGCCGATGCTGCGGCGCCGTCGGCCGCACCGTACCATAGAAGCTGTCGCGGTTCGCGACGGCGGCCGATTCCGGTGTCATCCGGACCGCACCTCCCTTCCCGTGTGTCGCATGGACGAGTGCCGCGCCGCTGTGCCCGGTCTCCGCCGGTCCACGCGGCGCTGCACGCCCGCGGTGCTGGCGTGTGGCATGGTGCTGGCGGTCACGGGGACGTCGGTCCGGTCGTCCGAGACGCGCGAGGCCGTCGCCACACCCCCCGCGGCTGTGTTTCTCGAGGCCCACTGCACGCACTGCCCCGACCGCGACGTCGCGGAGGGAGGCGTGCGGCTCGACGACCTGCCGACGACGATCACCACGGTGGAGGCCGCCGAACGCTGGCAGCGGGTGCTCGGCGTGCTCAACGCTGGCTCGATGCCGCCCGAGGAGGAGCCGCGTCCACCCGCGGCCGCCGCGACCGAGTTCCTCGCATCCCTCTCGCGCTCGCTCGCCGTCGCACGGCGCACGATCGGGGATCAGGGGCGGGTCGGCACGCTGCGGCGGCTCAACCGGCGCGAATACGCGAGCACGCTCCGCTCGCTCCTCGGGCTCGACGTCGACGTGTCGAGCCTGCCGGACGACGCGGGGGCGGGCGGATACGACACCTTCGGCTCGTCACTGTTCATGTCGAGCGACCAGTTCGAGCAGTATCTCGCCGTCGGGCGTCGCGCTGCGGCCGGCGTCATCGACCGGTGGCGACGCGCCGCCGAATCGCTTCCCTCCCGCAGCACCGTGCGCACGGAGGTGGAGATCGCGGCGCGCAGGCAGATGGGCGGACTGCTCAACGGATACTTCCTCGGCGGGTACCGCAAGGCGCGGGAGTGGGAGGCTGCCGGGGCCGATCCGGCCCGCGCGAAGGACTTCGGGTTTCCTGACGAGCACGATGCGAAGTTCCTCAGCCGCGCCAACGAGCAGTCGGGCCCCTACCTCGGGCAGTATCTCGCGCTGCCGAAGTCGGACGAGGGCGCCTGGCTCACCTACCACACCGCCAACTACCACCACACGGAGACGATCACGATCCCCGCGGACGCCCCGCCGGGTCGCTACGTGCTGCGGCTGCGCGTCGGCGGCAACGAGAAGGTGTCGGTCTCGAGACGGTTCCTCGAGATGGGGATCGTCTCGGCCGACGACTTCCGCCGGCTCGGCGTGTTCCAGGTCACCGACCCGGTCCAGCGGCCGCAGACGATCGAGGTGCCCGTCACGATCACGCCCGACGGCCCCCGTGCCTTCTCCTTCCGTGAGAAGCGACATGCGGACGCCGCGGCTGCGTCGTTTCAGAACGCCCTCGCGCGGGCGACCAACGGCGTCGGCCTCGACTGTGCGCTGTGGATCGACTGGGTGGAATGGGAAGGCCCGCTTCCAGATCCCGACGGGGCCGACCGGTGCCTCGCGCTCTTCGGCTCCGTCTTCCGTCCCGACCTCGACGTCGCTGCGACCCGCGCGATCCTCGAACGGATCGCCGTCCGTGCCTTCCGGGGTGTGCGGCCTGATGACGACTACCTCGATCGCCTGGTCATGATCCACGAGGCGCAGCGGGCCTCCGGCAGGCCTTTCGCCGACGCGCTCGTCGAGCCGCTGGCCGTGATGCTCGCCTCCCCGGCGCCGGTGACTCCGCACGGCCGGCGATGACCGCCTCCTTTCCGACCTCGAACTCGCGTCGCGCCTCGCCTTCTTCCTGTGGGCGTCCCCGCCCGATGACGACCTGATCGCGGCGGCGACGGCCGGCGCACTCGACGATCCCGGTGTGCTCGCGCGGCAGGCCCGACGGCTGATCGCCGACTCCCGTTCGCTCGCCTGTGCCACGGGGTTCACCCACCAGTGGCTCGACGTCGACCGGCTCGACTTCTTCCGCTTCGATCACGAGCTGCATCCCGACTTCGACGAGGCCACCCGCGAAGCCGCGAAGAAGGAGATCTACCACACGTTCCACACGCTGCTCCAACGCGACCTCGACGCGCGTCGGCTGCTGGCCTGCGACTTCGTCGTCGTCGACGGACTCCTCGCCGCCTACTACGGCCTCGACGACGTCGCCGATCCCGCGAAGCCGAAGCCGATCACGGGCGACCACTTCCGCATGGTCCCGCTCCCCGCGGCCAGTCCGCGGGGTGGACTGCTCGGCATGGCCGCGATCCTCGGCATGGGCAGCAACGGCGAGCGCACGAGCCCCGTCGAACGCGGCGCGTGGGTGCTGCGGAAGCTGCTCAACGACCCGCCGCCTCCGGCACCGCCGAACGTGCCGCAGCTCTCGCGGCTCGATGGCCGGAAGATCTCCGTGCGGGAGCGGCTGCTGGCCCATCAGGAGGAGCCCCAGTGCGCCCAGTGCCACCGCGCGATCGACCCGGTGGGATTCGGACTCGAGAACTTCGATGCGGCCGGCCGGTGGCGCACCGAGGACCACCTCTACCGGATGAACTTCGTGATGAAGAACGGGCCGCACGGCAAGGTCGTCGACGTGCGCTTTCCGATCGACCCGGCCGGTGCCTTCCACGGCGGCCCCGCGTTCGCGGACTTCTTCGAGCTACGCACCGCGATCGCCGCCCGGGGGGACGACTTCCTGCGGGGCCTCGTCGAGAACCTGTTCGCCTACGCGATCGGCAGGCCGGTGAGCTTCGCCGACGCGGAGGTCATCGACGGGCTCGTCGCCCGCGCGGTGGCCGACGGCGGAGGCCTCGCGTCCATCGTCGAGTCGATCGTGACCACGCCCGAGTTCCGCACGCGATGACGGCCACCGAGCCGTCGCGATCCCGAGGAGTCATCTCATGCATCCCAGCCGCCGCACGGTGCTCAGGGCCGCCGGCACCGCCCTCACGCTGCCGCTTTTGCCCTCCCTCGGCTGGCGACGGTTCGCGGCCGCGGCCCCGGTCACCGTGCCCACCCGCATGGTCTTTCTCTCGTTCGGCTGGGGCGTGACGAACGAGACGTGGTTTCCCGACCGGGCGAAGACCGGCATCGACTACGACCTCCCGGAGGGCCTCGCGCCGCTCGCCCGGCACAAGGGCGGGATCACGATCATCCAGGGCCTCGCGAACAAGTTCTCGAACGAAGCCCACTGGGGCAGCACCTTCTACCTCACCGGTGCCAACCGCTACGGGGTGCCGGGCAGCAGCTTCTCCAACTCCATCTCGGCCGACCAGGTCGCAGCCGAGACGCTCGGCGCGGGGACGCGCTTCACGTCGCTCCAGCTGACGAGCCGGGACGCGGAGCAATCGGGCCACGGACCCGGGCTGTCGCTCGCGTGGAACCGCCAGGGCAAGCCGCTCGCCGGCCTGGACACCCCGCTTGCGGCCTACGAGAAGCTCTTCGGCGACGAGACCCTGCCGCTGGCCGAGCGGCAGCGGATGCTTCGCGAGCAGCGCAGCGTCCTCGACGCCGTCCTCGTGCAGGCGAGGTCGATCGACCGGACGCTCTCGGCCCGGGATCACGACAAGCTCGACGAATACTTCCAGTCGATCCGCGACATCGAGACGCGGCTCGCCAAGGAGGAGTCGTGGATGACGACGCCCAAGCCCCGCCCGCCGCTCGAGGCACCGGGCGCGTCGCTCGTCGGCGAGCAGGAAATCGCGCTCATGTACGACCTCATCGTGGCGGCCTTCCGCACCGACAGCACGCGGGTGATCACCTACCGCCAGCCGATGGCCAGTCTCATCAAGAGCATGGGCATCACGGTCGCGCCGCACGACCTGAGCCACTACACGCCGGGCGACCGGATGGAGGCCTCGAAGCGACGCGACCGCAAGCAGAGCGAACTGCTCGCCACGCTGCTCGACCGGCTCGCGACGGTGCAGGAGGCGGACGGTTCGAGCCTGCTCGACCGGGTGAGCCTCTCGTTCGGCAGCAACATCCGCTCGATCCACTATCTCGACAACTGCCCGACCGTGATCGCCGGCGGCGGCGCGGGCATCCGGCATGGACGGCATGTCGTGCTCGAGGCGAAGCAGACGCCGCTGGCCAACCTCTGGCTCACGCTGCTCCAGGGGGTGGGCGTCGAGACCGACTCCTTCGCCGACGCGACCGGTACGATCGGCGCGCTGCGGGCGTGACACGGCGGCGATTCCCGGGAGGAGGGCACAGCATGAACGGCACGAACCCCGTGCGTGGCGGAGGCTCGACGACGCGGGCAGGGCGAGCGCTCCTGTTCATCGTCTTCCTGTGGTACGGCGGCGCCGTGGCGCCCGCCGCCGAACCCGCTCCGTCCCCCGACCCGGCGGCGCGACCCGGCCGACTCGACCTCGCGTTCCCGGACGAGACGATCGACCAGTGGCACGGGTTCCGCCGGCATCGGTTCCGATTCGAGGGGCGCGAGGCGTGGGTCGTCGAGCCGCGGCAGCCGCTGCCCGGCGCGCCCTTCTCGTGGTGCCTCATGTTTCCCGATGCGTTCACGCAGCGCTGCGCCGCGCCCGATCTCGTCGCGCGCGGACTGCACCATGTCTACCTCGACGTGGGCAACACGTTCGGCTCGCCCGCGGCGGTCCGCGCGCTGGCGGGATTCCACGACATGCTCGTCGCCCGGGGCTTCGCATCCCGCGCCGTCCTCATCGGCATCAGCCGGGGCGGGCTCTACGCCCACCGCTACGCCGCGGAACACCCCACCCGTGTCGCGGTGATCTACGGCGACGCACCGGTGCTCGATTTCAAGAGCTGGCCCGGAGGCAGGGGCCGGGGCACGGGCAGTCAACGCGACTGGGAGACGCTCAAGCAGGTCTACGGCTTCGCGGATGACGCAGCGGCGCTCGCCTATGCCGGCAATCCGCTCGACACGCTCGAACCTCTGGCGCGCGAGCACGTGGAGCTCATCTACGTCGTGGGTGACGACGACGACGTGGTGCCCTGGGAGGAGAACACGGCGGTTGCCGAGGTTCGGTACCGCGCGCTCGGCGGCTCCGTCACGGTGATCCACAAGCCGGGTGTGGGCCATCATCCGCACGGCCTCGACGATCCGAGGCCCGTCGTGGAGGCGATCGTGCGCCGCGTGGCCACGGAGCCTGCGTCCGCACCCGACGCGGCCGCGCCGCGCTGAGCCATCTCCCACCCTCCCCAGCGGACCGGTCAGGCTTCGCCGCCGGACCGCCGCGGGTTTTTCGTGGCCAGCCGCGCGAGTCCCGCGGCGCCGATCGAGCCGGCATCGCCCCCGAGGCTCGCGAAGCCGATCACCGTCAGCGCGGCGAGCTTCGGGAACGTCCGCCGCCGCACCTCCTCGCGAATCCGCTCGAGGAACGTGCGTCCCGCCGGAGCCTGCTCGCGTCCGAACGTCATCGCCCCGCCGATCAGGACGGCCTCCGGGTCGATGGCGTGCATGAGCGACACGATCCCGATC
>JBJTBO010000050.1:0-5010 GCA_046091445.1 Planctomycetaceae bacterium
CGTGTTCGAACTCACCAAGCTGACGCCGGAGCAGTTCGAGCGTTTCCGGGTGTTCATCTTCCGCCAGACCGGCATCCACATGCACGACGGCAAGATCACCCTGCTGAGCAACCGCATCCGCCGTCGGCTCAAGGCACACTCCATCGAGTCGTTCGAGGACTACTACGAGCGGCTCACGAAGGGGCGGCTCCCCGGCGAGCTGGAGCATTTCCTCGACGCGATCACGACGAACGAGACCCACTTCTTCCGCACGGGCGGGCACTTCGAGTGGTTCGGGGGCCCCTTCCTCGACGACCTGCTCGCGCGGGCCGCCGCGGGACACCACGACCGCACGCTCCGCGTCTGGTCGGCCGCGTGCAGCTCGGGCGAGGAGGTCTATTCGCTCGCCATCTGCCTCGCGGAGGCGGCCGGACGACTCCCGGGCTGGCGACCGACCATCCTCGGCACCGACATCAGCGAGTCGATGCTGGCGGCGGCCCGGCGGGGCGTCTACCCCCGTCGCTCGCTCGAGGAGGTGTCGCCGGAACGGCTCGCGAGGCACTTCGCGTCGCAGCCCGACGATCTCTGGGAGGTGAAGGCCGCGGTGCGTCGTCCGTGCGAATTCCGACGCCACAACCTGCTCGAGCCGTTGTCGGCGCCCCGGCAGGACTGCATTTTCGTGCGGAACGTCATGATCTACTTCAACCGTGAGTCGAAGGTCGTCGCCGTGCGGCATCTCGTCGACGCCCTGGCACCGGGAGGCTACCTCGTGGTAGGCCCGGCCGACGGCATCCACGACGTGCTCGGAGACCTGACGAAACGCTCGTCATTCCTGTATCAGAAGGCTTGATCGCCCGCGCCATGCGTGCACCAGACGTGACCACCATGAACCTGCCCGGCTCCGAGACCGTCCGATGAGCGACTCCCACCCCCTCGACCTCTCATCTGACGACATGGCGGACTACCTCCGCATGTACATCGACGAGACGGGTGAGCACCTCGACGCCCTCGTGGAGACGCTCCTCGCCCTCGAGGCCGACCCGGACGATGCCGCCGGACTCAACGAGGCGTTCCGTCTGATCCACTCGATCAAGGGGTCGTCGGCCCTGCTCGGCCTCGACCGGATCACCACGCTGACGCATCACCTCGAGAGCCACTTCGAACGGCTGCGGACGGGCAGGCGCGTTCTCGATGGCGCCACGATGAACGTGGTGCTGCGATGCATCGACTTCCTGCGGACATGCAACGATCACCTCCGCCATGGCCGGCCGCTGGGCTCGGCCGGTGACCTTCTCGAGGAGGTGAAGGCCCTCGAGACGATGGCCGGCGCGTCCGCGGGCGGGGGACGCGACCCGAGCCCGCGAACGGCATCCGCAACCACCGCGTCGTCCGTGCCCCCAGCTCCCTCACCGGGCACGAGCGGCCACGAGGTCCCGCAGCCGGCCGCTCCGGCCCCCCTGCCCGACGCGGCCGCGCCGCCTGAGGCGGCGGGCTCCGCCCAGCCGGCGTCCGCGGCGTCCGCGGCGCCGCACCCGAGGCATTGGCGCGTCACCGTCGCCCTGCGCCCCGGGCTCCCGCTTGCGGAAATGAAGGTCGAACTGATCCTCACCCGTCTGGCGGCGGAGGGAGATCTCGTCGATCTCGAGCCCCCGCGCGAAACACTCGCCGATCGTCCCGACCTCTCCGAGTTCGAGGCGATCCTGCGGAGCGGAGCCGATCGAGCGGCCGTCGTCGCGGCAGCGCGCGTCGAGGGCGTCGAGGGCATCGACGTGGAGGAGGTCGATGCGGACACGCGGGCCACCCTGCCGTCGTCGCCCGGCGCACCGGATGCCATCGAGCATGGGGCCGACGATCCCGCCCGCGATCCGGCCGGTCCGACACGGCGCGCCGCGACGGAGCCGACCTCCGCGGCCAGCGACGCCGACCCGGTCGCGAAGGGCGGTCCGCCGCTGGCGGAAACCGTCCGCGTGGACGTCGAACGGCTCGACATCCTGCTCAACCTCGTGGGGGAGCTCGTCGTCAGCCGGGCACGGCTCACCCAGCTCGCCGGCGAGCTCGCGCCCACGTTCAAGAAGTCAGGGCTGTCCGGCCGTCTGGCGGGCACCGTCGATGCGCTGCGTGACCTGCTGCGACAGAGCGATGCCGAGCACATCGCGCCGGGGGTGCGACCGGAGGGCGGCCACGGCGGAACCGTCATGGGGATGCTCGCCGAGCAGCTCGGTCAGCTCGATCAGCAGGTCCGGCTCTGGGAGGAGAGTCGTCTGGCATTCGACGAACTTGCCGTGGCGCTCGATCAGCTCACACGGGTCTCGAACAGCCTCCAGCGCGGCGTCCTCAACACGCGCATGGTCCCGGTCGGCCCCCTCTTCAACCGGTTCAAGCGGTCCGTCAGGGACATCGCCCGGGAGCTCGACAAGCGGGTCCGGCTGGAGCTGTCGGGCGAGAAGACGGAGCTCGACAAGCGGATGATCGACGAGATCGGCGATCCGCTCAATCACCTCGTCCGCAACTGCATCGACCACGGGATCGAGCCGGCGGACGTGCGGCTCGGTCATGGCAAGCCGGAGGTGGCCACCGTGCGGCTGGCCGCGTCGCACCGCGGCAACAACGTCTTCATCACGGTGGAGGACGACGGTGGTGGCATCGACACCGGCCGGGTCCGGCAGATCGCCGTCCAGCGCGGCATCGTCGCCGCGGACGTGGCGGAGGCGCTCGGCGAGCGCGAACTCGTCGAACTCATCTTCCAGCCCGGGTTCAGCACCGCGGCCAGAGTGTCCGACATCTCGGGTCGGGGTGTCGGCATGGACATCGTCCGCACGCGGATCGCGGCGCTCAACGGGACGATCGAGGTCGAGACGGAGGCCGGCCGCGGCACCCGTTTCACGATCCGCCTGCCGTTGACCCTCACCATCACGCGGTGCATGCTCTTCGGCCTGCCCCAGGGCGTGCTCGCGATCCCGATCGAGAACGTCAGGGAGATCACGTCGGTCGCGAGGCATCCGCGCATGACGGTCGAGGGACGGGAGGTCTGTGACGTGCGTGGCGAGTTCCTCCCGGTCGTGGGCATCGAGGAGATCTTCTCGTGGCCCGCCGCCGGCGAAAGGTCGCCGACGCGGGACGACCTGCCCAACATCGCCATCCTCCACGCCAACAACCGCGTGCTCGGACTCCGCGTCGACACGCTGCTCGGCGGGCAGGACATCGTCGTCAAGCCGCTCGACGAGAACTTCGTGCACGTCCGCGGCTTGGGAGGCGCGAGCGTGCTCGGCGACGGCACCGTCTGCATGCTGCTGGATGTGGCGGCGTGCCTCGACCTCGTCCGCCGCGGGCAGGACTCCCTCGCAACCACCGTTCACGCCTCCTGACTGAGCCGCCCCCGGAACCGCGCATGTCCGACGGATCGATCACCCGACAGACCGACCTCTTCGTGCGGGCCGCCGACGACGCCTCCCGGGCGCTGTCGCGCTGGCTCGGCCGGCCGACCCGCATCTCGGTCCGACGGCTCGAGGCGCGGCCCCTCGAACGCGCCGTCGGCGTGCTCGGCGAGGGCGAGGGCCCGCTGGTGGCCTGCGCGATGCGCATCTCGGGCGCGATCGACGGGATCCTCGTGCTGGCCTGCGACGATCCCAGCGGCCTCGCGCTGGCCGACATGCTCCTCGGCCGGGCCGCGGGCACCTCCACCGAGTGGGGCGAGCTCGAGACGTCGGCCGCGGTGGAGACGGCGAACATCATCGGCTGCGCCTACCTCAACGCGATGACGCTCTCGGAGGGCCTGCAGGGCACGACGCCCGGGGATGCCGAGGTGCTGCCGACGCCGCCGTGGTTCGTCCGCGACTTCGCGGCGGCCGTGATGGAGGGCGTCATGCTTTCCCAGGCGTCGGACGGGGCGACGATCTTCCTCACCCACACCGACTTCGTGATCGAGGACTCGCCGGTGACCTGCTCGCTCCTCTTCGTTCCCGGGGCCGGCATCCGGACCGACGCCTGACGCACTCTCCCGCGCCCTCCCGCAGAAACGCCGACGTGGCACCGACGCCCCCCGCGACCCGCCCGACCGCCTTTCACACCAACGCCATCGGCATCGGCGAGATCGGCGTGGCGCGCCACGAGGGCGTCCTCCGCACGTTCGTCGGCGCCTGCATCGGACTGGCGATCTTCGACCAGCGGCAGCGCGTGGTGGGCCTGGCCCACATCATGCTGCCCGACTCGAAGGGCGACCTGAGCCAGCCCGGACGCTATGCCGACACCGCGATTCCCGAGATGATGCGGCTGCTCCGCGACACGGTGGGCGGGCTCAATCTGCGACTCGCCGCCAAGATGGTCGGCGGAGCGAAGATGTTCGCCTTCCAGTCCGGTGTCACCGTGGGAGACCAGAACGTCGCCGCCGTCGAGCGCATCCTCCAGGATCTGGGCATCCCGGTCCTCGCCCGGGACTGTGGAGGCGAACGCGGCCGCCGCGTGTCGTTCGACATCACGAACGGCGAGATGCGCGTCGAGACGCTCGGCCTGCCGCCCGCGATCCTCTGATCCGACCATCCATTCCGCTGGAGCACGCTCATGAACGCCGCCACCAAGCCCCGGCTGCTCGTCGTCGACGACGCGCTCATCATGCGGGCGTTGATCAAGGACGTGGCCCGCGACGCCGGATGGGAGATCGCCGGGGAGGCGGCCACCGGGGCCGAGGCGGTGGCGCGATACCGGGAACTCAAGCCCGACCTCGTCACCCTCGACATCGTGATGCCGGAGATGGACGGCGTCGAGGCGCTGCGCACGATCCGGGCCGAGGATCCGGCCGCCCGGGTCGTCATGGTGAGCGCCATCGATCAGCGGGCCAAGCTGACGGAGTGCATCCGGCTCGGCGCCCGCGACTTCGTCGTGAAGCCGTTCGATCGGCAGGCGCTCGGATCGCTCTTCCAGAATCTGATCCCGCACGCCTGACACGCACGGCCGCTCAGCGACCCGCGCCGGCGGCGACCGCGTCGGCGGCGAGACGGCCGCTCACGAGCGCGCCGTTGATCGACGCGCTCGTGC
>JBJTBO010000051.1:0-15622 GCA_046091445.1 Planctomycetaceae bacterium
CAGGCTCGCGAAGCTCGGCGCCGTGAGCGTGGGAGACAGTCCTTGCAGCAGTTCCTGGAATCCGGGTACAAGATCCACGGCGAGCCTCCTTGCTCAGAGTGAATGGGGTAAGGTCCACTCACTTTGAAGGAGGCTCGCCAATTTTCAGACGGCAGTTTCGGCCTGGAAATCACCCCTCAAAAACTGCAAAAGTCGAGGCGAGAGGAGCGAGCGATGGAGTCGCGATCCGCACGGGCGCTGCGGCAGCGTCTCGAGAGCCTGGCGGCCGCCGGCCTCACCGACCTGCCGAAGCCGCGGCGCTCGTCACGGTCCGCACCGGCCGTGACGGTTCAGGCCACGGACGCGGACCGAGCGGCGGCGTCGTCAGGCCGCGAACCCGGCGAGCAGACGGCCAGGGCTGCGGCCCTGACGATCATCCGCAATCCGGTGGAGTCGTGCACGCGCTGCGCCGATCTGGCTGCGGCGCGCACGCACACCGTCTTCGGGGTCGGGCCGCCCGACGCGAGGCTCTGCTTTTTCGGCGAGGCGCCCGGTGCCGACGAGGATGCCTCCGGCGAGCCTTTCGTCGGACGAGCAGGGCAGCTGCTCACGAAGATCATCGAAGCGTGCACCCTGCGTCGCGAGGACGTCTACATCATGAACGTCCTCAAGTGTCGCCCGCCCGGCAACCGCGCGCCCCTCCCGGACGAGGTGGCCAACTGCCGTCCCTATTTCGAGGCGCAGTTCGAGTCGATCTCACCGCAGTTCATCTGTTGCCTCGGGACCTCGGCGGCCCAGGCACTGCTCCGGACGACCGAGCCGATCGGCCGGCTGCGTCGTCGTTGGTTCGCGCACGGGTCCGCGCAGGTGCTCTGCACGTACCACCCGTCATACCTGCTGCGGAATCCATCCGCGAAGCGGGACGACTGCGACGACATGACGCTGCTCATGGAGCGCATGGGCGTGACGCTCTGAGTGCGTCGCGCACCGGCCCGTCGCAGACGTAGCCCGCCCAGTCCCAGCGTGGCGTGCCCCCGGCCAGCGCGACGCCCCACGCCGCGAGGTCGGCCTGGAGTCGATCGCAGGCCGCACGCCGTTCGGCTGTGTCGGCATCCGGGCCACTCCGACAGGCGATCAGCGGCACGCCGGGGTCGACGTGCCAGGAGTCGTGTGGGAGGGCATCGGCCGCGAGTTCGACGACCAGCGCGTCGCAACCCGCCCGCGATGGTGGCGGCGTGGCACCGTCGACGGCCCGCGCGAGCAGCAGGGTGCCCCTGACCTGTCGTGTCGCGGTCGCGAACGCCTGCACGGCCTGGGTCGGCCAGCCGCCGGGGACGACGGCGATCGTCACCGACGGATGCCGCGCGAGGCGCACGAGGTGTGTCGTGGCGCCGAGGGTATCGTTCCCGCCGGGCGGCTCGTCGGGCAGGCGGACGATGACGGCCACGCCTTCCCCGTCGGTCCAGTCGAGAAAACCGTCGTCAGGGCAGTCGACGAAGGCCGCAGCTGCCGTGTCGCGAAGCCCCGTCCCGTCGGTTCGGGAGGCATTCACGCCGACACCCCGTGGGACCCAGCGGTGGCCGTCGAGCCAGAACGAACGTCCGCGCACGCCAAGCCGCCGCAGACCGACGAGGCGGGTGCAGTGGGCCACGTCCCCGGTGGCCCCGACGAGTCGGGCGTCGAGCATGTACAGGCTCGGCACCTGCGGCGTCCAGAACGAGGGTTCCGTCAGCACGGCGCGGCCGACCAGCACGCCGGGTGCTCCGCCGCCTCCGAGGTCGACGATGCGGACCGAGGTCGGCAGGGTCGTCGCGTGGCGGCACCGCGGCCCCTCGAGCGTGCCCTCGAGCCTCGAGCGATCTCGAGGGGCATCGGGAGCGCCGTCTCGCGGTGCTTGCAGGGAGACCGCCCGGACATAGACCTGCGCACCCAATTCGTCACAGGGTCCGAGCGACACCGCCACGTCCATCGCACCCGGGTCGTCACGTGCGGGCGAAGACGCGCTGTCGGGAGTGGGTGACGATCGCTTCACGACGAGGAGGCCGTCCCGAACCGTTCCGCCGCGAGGACGGTCAGCGCCCGCAGGTCGAGCTTTCCCGACCCGAGCATCGGCAGCTCATCGATCCGCGCGAAGCTGTCCGCGGATGGAATCCAGAGATTCGGCAGCCCGCGCTCGGCGAGGCGGCGGACCACGTCCCGGGGATCCCGCTCGGTCGGCACGTGGAAGACCACGAGCCGCTCCCCCTTCGCACGATCGGGCACGGCGGTGACGACCGCGAGGAGTTCGCCATCGGCCGCACCGAGTTCCGCATTGACCGCCTCTTCGACCGACAGGTGCGGAACCATCTCGCCGCCAATCTTGGAGAAGCGGCTCTGGCGGCCGGTGATCGTGATGAATCCCTCCGGGTCGAGTCGGGCGATGTCCCCGGTGCAATACCAGCCGTCGTGAACGACCTGCGCGGTGAGGTCGGGCCTGTCGAGGTAGCCCTGCATGACGTTCGGTCCGGCCACCCAGAGCAGACCCTCCTCGCCGATCGGGAGTTCGCGTGCTCCGTCGCGGTCCGTGATGCGGGCGCGGCAGCCCATGATCGGACGGCCCACGGTGCCCTCCCGGCAGTCGACCGGCCGACCCGGCACGTGGCGACTCGGAGGCACGTTGGCGGCGACCAGCGGCGCCAGTTCGGTGCAGCCGTACGCCTCGCAGGGGCGTACGCCGAACTTCTTCTCGAAGGCATCGCTCACCTCGACCGGCAGCTTTTCCGCCGCGCCGAACACGGCCTCGAGGGTGGAGAAGTCCTCGGCCGGCGTCCGCCGCGTGTAGATCCGCAGGAAGGTCGGCGTCGCCATGAGCAGCGTCGCGTGGTGCTCGCGGGCGAGCCGTCCGACCGTCTGCGCGTCGCGCGGATCGGTGTGGTAGACGACTGCCGGCTCGAGCACGAGCGGTGTCCAGAACGTCGTCGTGTAGCCATAGGAGTGGAAGAAGGGCAGCACGCCGAGCGCCACGTCCGCGGCGGAGAGGTGCAGCATCGAGTCGATCGCCCGGACGTTCGAGGCGACGTTTTCCTGCGAGAGCACGACCCCCTTCGGATCGCCGGTCGAGCCAGACGTGAAGATCACCGTAAGGACGTCCTCGCCACGGATCTGGTCCACGTTCAGCCACCGCTCGAGCAGCGGCAGCGGCGCGAGGCGGGCGAGCGTCCAGGCACGGACCTTGTCGGTCGTCGTGAGGCGCTTGCGGAGGTCGCCCGCATCGAGCAGTCGCCCGTCAAGCGTGAGCTTCACGCGGGCGAGGAAGGGGGGGCTCGAGATCACGTGCCGCAGCCCGGCGCGCTCGATGCACACGTCGAGGATCGGCTGCGTGCAGGTGTAGTTGAGGTTGACGGAGACGCGCCCGGAGAGGGCGATCGCCGCGTTGACGACCGCAGCCCCGGCCGTCGGGGGCAGCATGACTCCCACCATGCGCTCGTCGGGTGCGAGCGTCCGCTCGAGCAGGGCCCGCACCGCGAGCACCCGCACGAGCAGCTCGTGCCCCGTCAGCCGCGTGCCGAGCGAATCGGCGACCTTCAGGCGTTTCCCGGCGGCGCGGCAGGCCCGCAGGAACTGTTTCTGGAGGCTCGGCGGCGGGCGGGTCGGATCTCGTGTCGGCATGGGGGAGGGCGCCTGGGACATTCCGTGCGACGAGTCGGGTTCGTTGCCTGATTCCGACTCCGGGTTAGATTCTTACGTCCCGCGGTGCGGGTCGTCTGCGCGACTCATGACGAACTGCCGGCACCGGTGGTTCGCGCGTGGATGCCCCGGGCGGGACCGCTCGGTGCGCCGCTGATATCGCCCCTGACGGCGTCGGTGGCGGACGTCGAGGGCGTGCCGGCGGACCCGCCGGAACCGCCCGTCACCGCGTTCGATTCGGGCCTCAACCCACGGAAGACGCATGCCACGGTACGAGCCAGCCCGCATCGAGCCGAAGTGGCAGGCATGGTGGGAGGCGCACGGCTCGTTCGCGACCCCGCGCCTGCCGGCGTCCCGGAAGCGCTACGTGCTCGACATGTTTCCCTATCCCAGTGGTGACGGCCTCCACGTCGGGCACCCGGAGGGCTACACGGCGACCGACATCGTCGCGCGGTTCGAGCGGATGCGGGGCACCAGCGTGATGCACCCGATGGGCTTCGACGCCTTCGGGCTGCCGGCCGAGGAGCACGCCATTCGCACCGGCACGCCGCCACGCGAAAGCACCGCCCGCAACATCGACACGTTTCGACGCCAGCTGAAGATGCTCGGGTTCAGTTACGACTGGAACCGGGAACTGGCGACCACCGATCCCGAGTACGTCCGTTGGACGCAGTGGATCTTCCTCGTGGTCCACGACACCTGGTTCGACCCGGTCGCGCAGCGGGGCCGGCCGATCGCCGACCTGCCGATCCCGCCGGAGGTCGAGGCCGGGGGGGAGCGGGTCGTGGCCGCCTACCGCGACGAGCATCGGCTCGCCTACCAGTCCGAAGCCCCCGTGAACTGGTGCCCGGCGCTCGGGACGGTCCTCGCCAACGAGGAGGTGGTGGGGGGTGTGAGCGAGCGGGGCGGTCATCCGGTGGTGCGCATCCCGCTGCGACAGTGGATGCTGCGGATCACCTCCTACGCGGAACGACTCGAGCGGGAACTCGATGGGCTCGACTGGCCGGCCAGCATCAAGAAGCTGCAGTGCGACTGGATCGGACGCAGCACGGGCGCCGAAGCGGATTTCTTCATCGCCCCGCCGCAGGACGCGTCTCGGGCGTTCAGCGACTGGAAGGCGGCGCGGGCCGTGTCGGGATTTCCGGCACGGCCCGGCGGGGACGTGCTGCGGATCTACACGACGCGTCCCGACACGCTCTACGGCGTGACCTTCATGGTCGTGGCTCCCGAACATCCGCTCCTCGACGCGCTCACGACGGAGTCCCAGCGCGATGTGGTCACGGCGTACCGCGAGGCCGCCGCTCGCAAGAGCGACCTGGACCGCACCGATCTCGCCCGTGAGAAGACCGGCGTCTTCACCGGGGCGTTCGTCATCCATCCGCTCAGCGGCGCGTCGATTCCGGTGTGGGTGGCCGACTATGTGCTGGCGACGTACGGCACCGGAGCGATCATGGCGGTACCGGCCCACGACACGCGCGATCACGAATTCGCCACGACCTTCGGGCTCGACATCACCACGGTCGTGGAGCCGATCGATCGCGTCGTCGATCCGGACGAACGCTTCACCGGTGACGGCCGGGCCGTGGCCAGCGGACCCTACACCGGCCTGGCCACCCGCGAGTGCATCGCCCGGGTGACCGATGACCTCGAAGAGGCCGGCCTCGGGCGGCCTGCGGCCAACTCCAAGCTGCGCGACTGGCTCTTCAGCCGGCAACGGTTCTGGGGGGAGCCGTTTCCGATCCTGCACGAACTCGACGACGCCGGTCAGCCCACGGGCATCGTGCGGCCCGTCGAGGAGCGGGAACTGCCGGTGTCGCTCCCCGAACTCGCCGACTTCAGGCCGGGACAGACGCCCGATCCGCCGTTGTCCAGGGCCCCGGCCGACTGGCTCTTCGTCGAACGGGACGGCCGCCGCTACCGCCGGGAAACCAACACGATGCCGCAGTGGGCCGGCTCCTGCTGGTACTACCTGCGGTTTCTCGATCCGCGCAATACCCTGCACTTCGTCGATCCGGAGATCGAGCGCGCATGGATGCCGGTCGACCTCTACATCGGCGGGGCGGAGCACGCCGTGCTCCACCTCTTGTACGCGCGGTTCTGGCACAAGGTGCTCTTCGACCGGGGGCACGTCTCGTGCCCGGAGCCGTTCGGCCGCCTCGTCAACCAGGGAATGATCCTCGGCGAAATGGAGTTCACCGGGTATCGCAAGGCGGAGGGCGGCTGGGTGTCTGCCGAACGACACGGGCCGGAGGACGTCGGCGCGCGGGTGCCAGCCGAGCAGGTGGAGAAACAGGGGGAGCACTTCGTGCTCCGCGACGCCCCGTCGATCCGCGTCGAGAGCCGTGCCTACAAGATGTCGAAGAGCCGCGGAAACGTCGTCAATCCCGATCAGGTCGTGCGGGAGCACGGCGCGGACGCGCTGCGGCTCTACGAGATGTTCATGGGACCGCTCGAGGCGACGAAACCGTGGAGCACCGCCGGCGTCGGCGGCGTTCGCGGCTTCCTCGACCGCTGCTGGAGGCTCGTGGTGGACGAGCGGGCGGACGACGTGCGGCTGGCGCGGCAGGTCGTGGCCGATCCGCCGTCGGACGAGCATCTCCGGGAGCTCCATCGCACGATCGCCAAGGTGACCAAGGACATCGAGGCCCTCTCGTTCAACACCGCGATCGCCCGGATGATGGAGTTCGTCAACGTGTGCACGCCGCTCGAGAAGCGACCGCGGGCGATCCTCGAGCCGTTCGTCATCATTCTCGCGCCGTTCGCCCCGCACCTCGCCGAGGAACGCTGGGAGGTGCTGGGCAAGGCCGCACCGGTGTCGCTCGAGCCCTGGCCGACCGTCGAGGAACGCTGGCTGCGCGACGAGACCGTGGAAGTGCCCGTGCAGATCCGGGGGAAGCTCCGCGGCCGCATCGTCGTCCCCGCAGGAGCCGATGCGGCCGCGCTCGAGGCGGCGGCGCGGACCGACCCGAGGATCATCGAACTGCTGGCCGGGCGTCGGATCGTCAAGGTGATCGCCGTCCCGGGCCGGCTCGTCAATTTCGTGGTCGAGGGCTGACGGGCCGCCCGCGGGGCCGGGGGACGGCGTCCGTGCGCGGCGGTTGCGGTGTCGGGGTGGGTGCGTAGCATGACGCGGGCATGATCGGCGACGCGGAGGGAGCGGAAACATGGCGGTGCGACGCGTGCTGGCCCTGGTGCTCGGCGGCGGACGTGGCACCCGCCTCTATCCGCTCACCCGCGATCGTTCGAAGCCGGCGGTGCCGCTCGCGGGCAAGTACCGCATCATCGACGTGCCGCTCTCCAACTGCATCAATAGCGGCGTGCAGCGGATCTACGTGCTCACGCAGTTCAACTCGGTGAGCCTCCACCGGCACATCCGCCGCACCTACACCTTCGATCCGTTCAGCGGTGGCTTCGTCGAGATCCTCGCCGCCCAGCAGACGAACGACACCACGACGTGGTACCAGGGCACGGCCGACGCGGTCCGCCAGAACATCCGCTACCTCCAGCAGCCCGACATCCGGCATGTCCTCATCCTCTCGGGCGACCAGCTCTACCGGATGAATTACGCGGACATGCTCGCGACGCACGTCGCCCGGCGGGCCGACGTGACGATCGCCGGAATTCCGGTGCACGACGACGCGGCGTCCGGCCTCGGCATCATGCGGCTCGACGGCACCGGCCGCGTGGTCGGCTTCCTCGAGAAGCCGCAGACGCTCGACGAGCTCGACATGATGCGGACGGATCCGGCCTGGATCGAGACGCAGGGGGTACCGGCAGCGGGCCGCACGCTCATGGCGAGCATGGGCATCTATCTCTTCGATCGGGACTGCCTGCTCGACCTGCTCACCAAGACCGACTACCAGGACTTCGGCCGCGAGGTGTTTCCGACCGCGATCCGGTCGAAGACCGTCCACCTGCACGCCTTCGACGGCTACTGGGAGGACATCGGCACGATTCGCTCGTACTACCAGTGCAACCTCGACCTCGCGAAGCATGCCGTGCCGTTCGAACTGGCCGACCCCGAGGCGCCGATCTATTCGCGGGCGCGGTTCCTGCCCCCTTCGCGGCTGGACGGGGCGACGGTGCGGCAGAGCCTCGTGTCGGACGGCTGTGTCATCGGCGAGGGCGCCGTCGTCGAGCGCAGCGTGATCGGTCTGCGGTGCCGCATCGGGCCGAACGTCGTGATCCGCGACTCGGTGATCCTCGGCAACGACTTCTACGAGCCGCCCGCCGACCTGGCCACGCGGGCCGCCCACGGCGAGCCACCGCTCGGGATCGGCGCCGACACGGTGATCGAGGGGGCGATCATCGACAAGAACGTGCGCATCGGCTGCGGTGCACGCATCACCAACGAGCACGGCTGGGACAACACGGCGGACGACCCGCGCTTCGTGGTGCGCGACGGGGTCGTCGTGGTGCCCAAGGATGCCGTCGTCCCGGATGGCTGGCGGGCCGATCTGGGGGCCGTCCGTCCCGGGTGAGGCGTGCGGGCTGGGCGGCGCGTCGTCACGGCGCGGATGCGGTTGTTCTGGAGCGACCGGTCGCTACCGGCGTCGTTTCCAGCCGGGTGACTCACGGCCTGGAGGGGTCACCGGGGCGGGCTGTTCGTGGGGCGGAAGCAGCATCGCCACGATGTCGGCGTCTTCCGAGGCCGTGCCCAGCGGTGTCGATCGAGGCGTCTCGGGCGCACGCGGCGGGGTGGCGGTGGGCGAGGCGGCACCGGCGATCACTGCCGACGCGGGCTCATCTCCCACGAGAACGCTGACCACCGGAGGTGGCGCGGCGTCGGCGTCGTCCGACGTCGTATCGCCCGTGTCGGCGAGCGTCGGAATCCCGTTTTCAGTCGGCGCCGGCGCCCCCGTGAAGACGATCTGCGGCCAGGGCTGGGCGACTCCGCCCATTGGCAGGATGCCGTTGCTGCGGGCCCTGAAGTCGTTTTGTGGGGCCGACCCGTTCGGCACGGGCCCGGCGTAGTCGAGGGGATCGGGGCACATCGTGCAGCCGGTCGCCAGCTCGAGAGACGCCGCGACGCAACGGACACGGCTGCCGGTGCGGACTCCACTCGGGCATCGAGCCATGGCGTGCACGTCCTTCGGCGGGAACACGGGAGCGGTGCGTCCGACCGGACCGGTTGGACGCACCGCCGCGGTCGTCAGCGGCTGCTCCCACCCCCACGACCCGGAGATTCGTTTCGGATCGGCACGACCCGCACCTCCAGAAAATCCCGCCGGATCACGGCCGGGGACGTGGAAGGGCCCTCGGGGAAGCAGCTCGATCCCTGCCCGGCGGCGGGCGGCGATCGGTCCCGCTCCCGCCCGGGCGGCTACGATCGGGCGATGGAGCATTTCGACCCGGATCGCTACTCGCGCCAGACCCGCTTCGCCCCGGGGGGGACCGTCGGCCAGACGCGGCTCGCGGGCTCGCGCGTGGTCGTGGTCGGCTGCGGGGCGCTCGGCGGCGTCTCGGCGCTAACGCTCGCGAGGGCTGGCGTCGGTTCTCTGCGACTCATCGACCGCGATCTCCCCGAAGTCTCCAACCTGCCGCGTCAGATGCTCTTCGACGAGGCCGACGTGGCGGACGGGCTGCCGAAGGCTGTCGCCGCGACCCGGCATCTCGCGCGGATCAACTCCGCGTTGCACTGCGAGGCGGTCGTCTCCGACCTCACCGCCGAGCGGGTCGATGCGCTGCTCGGGGGCTGCGATCTCGTCGTCGACGGCACGGACAACTTCGAGACGCGGTTCATCATCAACGAATACTGCTGCCGCGCGGGGCTCCCCTGGATTCATGGTGGCGCCATCGGTGCCGAGGGGCGCGTGCTCACCGTGGTGCCCGGCAGGACCGCCTGCCTTCGCTGTCTCGTGCCGGATCCACCGGTGCCCGGTTCCCTGCCGACCTGCGACACCACGGGCATCATCGGACCGGCCGCGCTCGTCGTCGGGGCCGTGCAGGCGGCGGATGCGATGAAGGTGCTGACGCTCGGCACGGAAAGCGTCGGCCATCGGCTGCTCGCCTGCGACCTGTGGGAAGGCACGTGGCGCACGGTCGACCTGTCGAGCCTCGCCATAGCCGGCTGCCCCACGTGCCGGGGCCGGGACTTTCCCTGGCTCGAAGGTCGGATCGGTGGCAGGGCCGCGGTGCTCTGCGGTCGCGATGCGGTGCACGTGCCGGCGGTGGTCGGTGGCATCGATCTGCACGCGCTCTCCGGTCGGCTGGCGTCGGTCGGCCCGGTCACCGCCAACGCATGGCTGGTGCGAGCCGAGGTTGAGCCGGGCATCCGGCTGTCGGTCTTCGCCGACGGTCGCGCGATCGTCTTCGGCACGCGGGACGAGGCGCGGGCGCGCGCCGTCGTGGCCCGCTACGTCGGCACCTGAGCCTCGCGGCCGTCGACCCGCGGCGCTCCGCCGGTGGCTGCTTCCATGATCGCCTGCTCGTTCGCCTCCTGCCGATCGAAGGTGGCGGTGAGCCGTCCCTCGGACAGGACGATGATCCGGTCCGCCAGCGCGAGGAGTTCAGGCAGTTCGCTCGAGGTCAGCAGCACCGCGAGACCGTCGCGGCAGAGGCCGTCGATGAGCGTGTAGAGTTCGGCCTTGGCGCCGACGTCGACGCCGCGGGTCGGGTCGTCGAGCAGGAGCACGCGGGGCTCCGTGAGCAGCCAGCGACCGATGATGCACTTCTGCTGATTGCCGCCGGACAAGCCCGTGACGGCGGCGTGCGGACCCGGGGCCTTCACGCCCGTCGCACGGATCGGGCCGGAGACGAGGTGCTCCTCGGCGCTTCGGCTGAGCAGGCCGTTCCGCAGCGCCTTCGTGAGGCTGCACAGGCTCACGTTGGCGGCCACGTCGAGGTCGGGGAAAAGGCCGAGTCGCTTGCGGTCCTCCGTCACCATGGCCACGCCGGCACGACAGGCCTCGGAGGGGTGCGTGAAGCGCACCGGTCGGCCGGCGAGGCGGATCGACCCTGTCCACGTGGGCTCGGAGGCGCCGAAGATCATCTCCAGCAGTTCGGTCCGCCCGGCCCCCATGAGCCCCGCCACGCCGAGAATCTCGCCGGCATGCAGGTCGAAGGAGACGCCGTCGAGTCGGCGACCGCGTGCGTGCCCCGGCCAGGGGAGCGTGAGATCGCGCACCTCCAGCACGCGGTCGCCACGCAGCCGGCGGCGGGCTCCGTCGTGACCGGCGATGTCGCGACCGACCATCCAGCCGGTCACCTCCCGGGGCGTGGTGGCGACGCGATCGACCGTCCGCACGTGCCGGCCGTCGCGCAGCACCGTGATCCGGTCGGCCAGCCGAAAGACCTCGTCCATCTTGTGCGAGATGTACAGGATGGTGGTGCCCCTCGCGCGGAGTCGCGCGATCGTGCGTTCCAGCCGGGCGGACTCCGCCTCCGTCCGCGCGCTGGTGGGCTCGTCCATCACCACGATCGACGCGTTCACGGAGAGCGCCTTGGCGATCTCGACGAGCTGCTGGTCCCCCACCCGCAGACCACCCGTGCGGGCCCAGGGGTCGACCGTGCAGTCGAGGTCGGCCAGCCGCCTCGCGGTCTCGTCCGCCTGGGTGCGGTCGTCCACCAGCCCCAGTGCGGTGCGACGTTCCCGACCGAGGAAGACGTTGGCCGCCACGGGGAGCTCATCGACGAGGGCGAGTTCCTGGTGGATGATCGCGATGCCCGCCTGCTCGGCCTCCCGGGTGCCGCCGAAGCGAACCGGTCGTCCGTGCACCTCAAGATCGCCCGCATCGGGGCGCTGCACCCCCGACAGGATCTTCATGAGGGTGCTCGTGCCCGCGCCGTTCTCCCCGCAGATGGCGTGAAGTTCGCCCGCGGCGACCTCCAGGCTCACATCGTCGAGCGCCACGACGCCGGGAAACCGCTTCGTGATGCCCCGCATCACGATCGCCGGCACGGCCGCGAGGGCTGTCCCGTTCATGAGGCGGACACCGCCGTGTGGCGTGTCTCCCACCGTCGCAGCAGGCCGAGCAGCACGAACGCGCCGATCCCGGTCGCCGCGCCCGCGCGTGGGCTGGCCATCATCGCGACCACCGCGCCCCCGAGCACGGCGAGCGTCGGGATCGCACAGAGGCCGAGGGGCCCGGGGAGCAGGCGCCGTCCACCTCGAGCCATCTGGCCGATCTGGGCGAGCGTCACCGCGACCACGACCACGATGCCGACGATGAGGCCCTCGTACACGTCGGCTCCGGTCTTGATGATCTTCGAGACCGCGTCGATGACCACCCGCAGAAACACGGCGCCGAGCACCGTACCGGGCACCGTGCCGACGCCACCGGAGAGCGAACACCCGCCGACGACCGCGGCCGCGATGGCGTTGAGCTCGTGTCCGCGCCCCTGGTTCACGGGGGCCGCCACCGACTCATTGCCCACGTAGAACAGCCCCGCGAGGGCCGCCGTCATCGCGCCGAAGACGTAGGCGAACCACTTCACGTTGTCGGTGCGGATGCCGGCGAGGCGGGCTGCCGCCTCGTTGCCGCCGAGGGCGTGCACGTGGCGGCCCAGGACCGTCCGTGTGAGGACCAGCCACGTGATGACGGCGAGCAGCGCGAAGACCGCGACGGGCACCCAGACGTTGTCGCGCACCGCCTTGAAGAACGGATCGGCGACGTTGATCAGGGCGCTCTTGGTGGGGGTGAACGCGGCGGTCGTGCTCTCGCACAGGGCCCGGGCGAAGCTCCGCAGGCCGACGAGGGTCGCGAGCGTCGCGATGAAGGGCGGGAGACGGATCGTGGTCACGAGCCACGCGTGCAGCGTGCCCACGAGGAAGCCGGCGAGGAGGCTCGCGAGGCAGCCGGCCGCCACGACGGCGGGCCCCACGGGCTTGAACCCCGCCATCTCCGCCGGCGCCAAGGCGAGCATGGTCGTGGCGCAGACGGTGCCGGACAGCGCGATCATGGAACCGGCGGAAAGGTCGATGCCGCCCGCGATGATCACGACGGTCGAGCCGAGTGCGAAGATTCCGAGGAGCGCGGCGTTGCGGGCGATGTCGCGCAGGCTGTCGAGGGGCCGCTGCCAGTAGCTGTGGTTGCTGTCGGCCAGGGCGGTGAAGACCACGGCCGCGACGATCGCGGCCAGCAGCGTCCACTCGCCGGGACGCAGGAACGGGGCGCCTCCGGCGCCGCGGGAGTGCGACGGCATGGCTGGCCCTACGAACTCGAGAGCCCGGACTGGGCGAGCCACTCGCGGAATCGCGACAGGGGAAGGTACTCGTAGCCGTCGATGTCGATGTCCTCCGGCTTCACGAGCGGGTCGGTGTCGGGCACGATCAGACGCAGGCCCGTCGTGAGCAGGTCGCCGTCGGGCTGTCCGCGGTTGGGGAACATCTCGGCCACGGTCGCGTCGTCCGCCTCGTGCATCGCCCGGAGCAGACGCACCGTCTGCACGCCCATCTCGAAGGGATTCTGGACGACCATCGCGTCGATCTTCCCCTCCGCCATCCGCTCGAGCGCGGCGGCCTGGGCGTCGAAGGTCACCGCCGTGAGCATCTTCTCGGCCGTGGACCGCGCCCCGCGTTCCTCCATCACCTCGGCGATCGCCGGGGCGTTGTAGGCCCAGATGCCGACGAGCGCGGCGAGGCCGGGATGGTTGACGAGGGCGGTGCGCACGTTGTCGCGGGCACGGGTGAGATCCATCTCGTCCGGCATGCGGTCCACCTCGGTGTAGGCCTCGCCGACCGCCTCACGGAAGCCGTTCATCCGCGCCCGTGCATTGTCGTTGTCGGTGAATCCCGCGAACTGCACGTAGCCCCCGGACGTGCGGCCCCGCGCGGCGAGGATCGCCCGGGCCGCACGGCCGAGCAGGCGGCCGCCCACGATGTTGTCGGTGCCGATGTAGTACGGACGCGCGTCACGGAACGCGTCGCGGTTGACGTCGCCGTCGACGGTGATGATCTTCACGCCGCGGGCCGCGAGATTCTTCATCTCCTCGACGATCGCCGCGTTGTCCGCCTGGATGACCGAGATGGCCACGCCGGCGATGTCCGACTGGCTGCCGTACTGCCGGAGCTTCTCGATCTGGCCCTGGGCGGTGCCGTTGTTCTTCTCCATGACGGCGCGAAGGCCCCGCTCCTCGAGGCCGAAACGCCGTGCCCCCTCCACGAGTCCGGCGTTGCAGGCGTCCCAGAAGGGGTCGTCGCCGTTGGTGATGAAGATGAATCGCTTCACTCCCTGCGGGGCGGACGCCGGCGTGCCGGCGGTGGGTGCGGCGGCTTTGTGCCCACAGCCCGCGACGACGGCAAGGCCGACGCCGACGACGAGCGCGAGGATCCGCACGGGAACGCCGGTGCGAGAGGCTTCCGGACGATTCAGAGTCTCCACGCTTCGTCTCCCACGGTTCATGTCCACGCTGCGACGCGCGTCACACTGGGTCGATGGCCTTGGTGGCGAAGGCCGGGTCATCACGCGATCGCCGGTTGTCTGGCGAATTCGATGCTTTCCGATCCTACCCCGATTTCCCGCTCGCATTCGACTCTGCAGGTGCGCGTCGTTCGCATTCGGGAAACGACGAGGACCCCGCCGATCCCCATCTGGCTCGCCACCCCGGGCTCGCTAGAGTGTCGCCGCGATGCGGTCGATTCGCAACCCGGGGCCGCGGTGTCTGGTCATCGGTGCCCGACGCAGGACGACACGGTTCCGGCTTCATGATGGGCGATCTTGGACCTCGTGCTCGGGAGGGTTTGCCTGACGGCACGCGTGGCCCTTGCGCGGCCGGGGGTGCGGCCCCGGGCCGCGAATCGGGACGGGCGGCGCGTTGTGTTGGCGACGACGATGCCCGCCACCGTCAGGCCCGGGGTCATGGTCCGGAAGCCGACTGCGCGACGGCCGTGACGCGTGTCGCGCTCGTGGCGATCGTGCTCTGGTGCGGACGCTCCGGAGCCTCGCAGGAGATGCTCGTCGTGCCCCCGTCGTCGTCCGAGCGGTCGGGCTGGGGACCAGGCACGGCGATCCCGGGCGAGGTGCTGATCGAACCGCTTCCATCCGTCGGTCCGTCCGGTCCGGTGGTGCTGGATGCTCCCTACATCGGCGGCAGCTGGTGGCCCGACGGTGGCTGTCCACCGGACGCCTCGGCCGGCTGTTTCGACGACCTGTGGGCCGCGCGGCCATGGCACTGGCAGATCCTGCCCACCAACCTCATCTGGACGAGCTATCTCGCGGGCCCCAAGGAGCCGCGGTTCGCGACCGTGTGGTACGACGACACGTCGCCCGATCCGATCGTTCCGACACAGCGAGAGGGCTGGCTCTGGGACTCGACGCTGGGAGGCCGCGTGGCCGTCCTGCGGTACGGCTCGGACACCTCGATCCATCCCCAGGGATTCGAGGTCCAGCTGGAGGGAGCGGCGTTCGTGCGGCTGGATCCCTCGGAGGATCGTGACCTCCGCTCGAGCGACTACCGATTCGGCATCCCGCTCATCTACGGCGTCGGCAGGTGGCAGACCAAGCTCGCCTATTACCACCTGAGCGCCCACCTCGGGGACGAGGCGATGCTGCGGCATCCGACGTTCCCGCGTGTGAACTACGTGCGCGACGTGATCGTGTACGGCAACTCGTACTACCTCACCGACTGGATGCGCGTGTACGGCGAGGTCGGCTGGTCGTTCTACAACGCGGGCGGCTCCGAGCCGTGGGAGTTTCAGTTCGGAACCGAGTTGGTGCAGGCCCGTCCGACCGGCATCCACGGGTCGCCGTTCTTCGCCATCAACGGCATGTCGCGCCAGGAACTCGACTGGGGAGGCAATGTCTGCGTGCAGACGGGGTGGGCGTGGCGCGGGGATCGTGGCGGCAAACTCTTCCGACTGGGCTTCGAGTACCTCTACGGTTCGGACCCGCAGTACGAGTTCGTCTTCAACAACCAGAATCGTGCCGGCATCGGGATGTGGTACGACTTCTGATGAGAGCGCTGCCGGGCCATCCCTGGCCCCGGCAGCTTGGCGCGGGTGGGGGGGGGCGGCGGGGTGGGCACCGGGGGCGCGCGC
>JBJTBO010000052.1:0-19443 GCA_046091445.1 Planctomycetaceae bacterium
TCTACGCCCAGGTGGCCAACCGCAGGTCCGGGGACACGTGGCTCCTGCAACTCGGCCAGGAGGTGACGATGCACGTGCTCGTCGGCCCCGCGGCCCCGGCCGGCAAGTGACCCGATGGCCACGGCCGACGCCTTCCGCTCGAGCACGACCCGCGGCGTCGCCCTGCGGCGTCGCGGCGACCTCGTGGTCACCCGGCAGGTCTACCAGGGGCAGGCCTGGTGGGTCGTGAAGGACCCGATCGCGCTGCACTACTTCCGCTTCCGCCCCGAGGAATACGCCCTGCTCGAGATGCTCGACGGCCGCACGAGCCTCGAGGACCTCAAGGAGCGGTTCGAGGCCCGGTTCCCGCCGCGGCGGATCACCGTCGAGGAGCTGTCGCGGGTCATCGCCACGCTCCACCGCTCGGGGCTCGTGATCGGCGACCGCCCGGGGCAGGGGCCGCAGCTCTTCGAGCGGCGGCGGCAGCGGCTCTGGAAGGAGTGGATGGCCTGGCTGGCGAACATCATGTCGCTGCGGTTCCGCGGCATCGACCCCGACCGGATCCTCGAGCGGATCGACCCGTGGTTCGGCTGGCTGTTCTCACTGCCCGCCATCATCGCGGCGATGGCGTTCGTGCTGAGTGCCGTGCTGCTCGTGCTCGTGAACTTCGACGTGTTCCGGGCGAAGCTGCCCGAGTTCCACCAGTTCTTCGCGGCGGGCAACTGGCTCTACCTCGCGATCGCCCTGGGCGTCACGAAGGTGCTCCACGAGTTCGGGCACGGGCTCTCGTGCAAGCACTACGGCGGCGAGTGCCACGAGATGGGGATGATGCTGCTCGTGTTCACGCCCTGCCTCTACTGCGACGTGTCCGACAGCTGGATGCTCCCCAACAAGTGGAAGCGGGCGGCGATCGGCGCGGCGGGGATGTACGTCGAGCTGATCCTCGCGTCGATCGCGACCTACCTCTGGTGGTGGTCGCACCCGGGCATCTTCAACCAGCTCTGCCTCGATGTCATGTTCGTGTCGAGCGTCTCCACGCTGCTCTTCAACGCCAATCCGTTGCTCCGCTACGACGGCTACTACATCCTCTCCGACATCATCGAGATCCCGAACCTCCGCCAGAAGGCGAGCACGATCCTCGGCCGGCTGGCCTCGAAATGGTGCCTCGGCATCAAGCAGCCGGAGGATCCCTTCCTGCCCCAGCGGAACCTCGGGCTCTTCGCGCTCTACGCGGTGGCCTCGAGCATCTACATGTGGATCGTCACCGCGTCGATCTTTCTCTTCGTCTGGAACGTCTTCAAGCCGTATCGGCTCGAGGTGCTCGGCCGCCTGCTGGCCGCCGGTGCGATCTGGGGCTTGGTCATCCGGCCCGCGTACGGGATGATCAAGTTCTTCAAGGTGCCCGGGAGGCGAGACGAGGTGAAGTCCTTCAATCTGGCGATCACGCTGGCGATCGCCGCGACGATCATCGCCGCGGTGGCGCTCATCCCGCTGCCACAGCGGGTGTGGTGCGCGTTCGAACTGCGGCCCCGCGGTGAGGAGACGGTCTACGTCAGCATTCCCGGCCGGCTCGACCACCTGTCCGTGAAGCCCGGGGACGTGGTGGCCGATGGGCAGGAGATCATCCGCCTCTCGAGTGTCGACCTGGATCTCCAGATCGCGGAGCTCCAGGGGCAGGTCACGCAGTACCGCACGAAGCTCGCGAGCCTCCAGCGGGAACGGTTCACCGACCCGAACGCCGCGCTCGAGATCGGCACCGTCGAGGAGTCGCTCAAGAGCTACGAGGAGCAGCTCGCCAAGAAGGAGGGGGATCGCCGCCAGCTCGTGATCCACGCGCCGCGCGGCGGCGTGGTGCTGCCCGCGCCGAGCGTGCGGCCGCCGCCCGATCCGGGCGGAAAGCTGCCGCCGTGGAGCGGCCACCCGCTCGACGAGCAAAACCTCGGAGCGACCTTTCCGGAGGGCACGGTCGTCTGCCTCGTCGGGGATCGCGGCACGTTCGAGGCCGCGCTCGTGGTGGACCAGTCCGAGGTCGAGTTCGTGGCACGCGGCCAGCGGGTGGACCTGAAGCTCGACGCCTTCGCCTGGCGCACCCTGACCGGCACGATCGACGAGATCGCCGAGACCAGCATGGAGGTCGGCCCGGAACGCCTGAGCGTCAAGGCCGGCGGATCGGTGCCGACGCGCACCGACGAGGCGGGGCGGGAACTGCCGATCTCGACGAGTTACGAGGCGCTCGTCAGGCTCGATGACCCGGAGGGTGTTTTCACGCCCGGGATGCGCGGCACGGCGCGGATCAAGGTGGGCAGCCGGACGGTGGGGCAGTGGCTCCTCCGGCTCCTCTGGCAGACGTTCAACTTCCGGAAGTGACAACGCAGCGGGATGGGCGCTGAAGAACGTCCCCGCAGGGCGGCACGTCACACGTGGGTTGGGGTTGCCCGTGCCCTCTCGCCGGACGTTCACGCAGGCCGTCCTGGCCTTCGTTCACTGCGTGTGCGCGGCGCTCCGGCATTCATGCCTGCGCTTGCTCCCACAGCCCGCTCGAGGGCACGGGCAACCCCAATCAGCCGCCCCTGACTTCCCCGTCCCGCGCGCCGCGCAAAATGCTTGGGGCGACGGACAGGCATCGTGCCCCGCCGCCCGGCTCCCGCTCCACCCTCTCCCATGCCCACACTCGATCGCATCACGATCTACCCGGTCAAGAGCCTCGACGGCGTCGACGTCGGAACGGCCACCGTGCTTCCCGGTGCAGCGCTCGAGCACGATCGGCGGTGGCGGCTCGTGGACATGGAAGGCCGCGTCGTCAACGCGAAGCGACTGGCGATCCTGCACGCGGTGCGGGCGGAGTTTGCTCTGGCGCAACGACGCATCACGCTCGCCGTCGATCCGGCGGCCGTCGCGGCGCGGGCCGTGAGGGGCGTCGATCGGCTGGCCAGCCTCGCGGCGGACACTTTTCCGCTGGTTCCGGGTCCGGCGGGGCCGTGCGGCTGGATCTCCGCGGCGCTCGGGTTCGACGTGCTCCTCCAGGAAAGGGCCGGCGGGGGGTTTCCTGATGATCGGGATGCGTGTGGGCCGACGCTCGTGACCACCGAGTCCCTGATGGAGGTGGCGCGCTGGTTCCGGATCGACCTGGACGAGTGCCGGCGTCGCTTCCGGGTCAATCTGGAGGTCGGCGGGGCCGACGCCTTCTGGGAGGACGTGCTGGCCTGTCCCTGGAACCCCGACCCGACGTCTCCGGCGGTTCCTCCGTCCGGTGCCTCGATCGACCCGGCTGCCGACCTGCCCCCGGCTGAGCCCAGGCCCGTCCGTGTGGGAACGGCGGGATTCCGGGCGACCAACGTCTGCCGGCGTTGCCCCGTGCCCTCTCGCGACAGCCGCACGGGCGCGGCCACGGAGTGGTTCGAGGACATTTTCGTCGCCCGGCGGCGGCAGGGCCTGCGACCGGACGTGGATGCCTCCCACTGGGGCACGTTCTACCGCCTCGCCGTGAACACCGTGGGGTTGGGCGACGTACCGGAGTGCATCGCGGCGGGCGACCCGGTGACCTGACCGTTTGCCCGGCAAAACCGCCGCTTCGGCCGGTCAGCCGCACCATCGCGGCAATCGTCACACGTCCACCAGAGTGACCGATTCGTTGTCGCGTCACGAAATCGTCGGTATCCTCCCGAAGAGTGAGGATGCGCAGGGTTCCCGGGGGTACACGCGATGGTTTTCAATCTCACTGGGGCTCGTGCAGCCCGACCGATTGCCGGTCGCACCTTGACGGGATCGCGTAGCAGGCGCCGGGCGGCGGGCGGTCGGAAAGTAAGGCCGGCCTCGCTTTCGACGCTCATCGAATCGCTCGAGCGGCGGACCTACCTCACGGCGAGCCCGATCGTCAGCGGCTTCTCCGAGGCCGATGTCGTCTCGCTCACGTGGCAGGGCCGTCAGGTCGAGGCGATCCGCGACAGTTGGATGGTGCGGATGCCGCAGACCAACGCGGCCACTGCCCTAAATGTCGCCGACTATCAGTCCGCGCGGCCACATGTCCCCTCGGGCTGGACCATCAGGGATCTTCGTCTGGGCTTTTTCAACATTTCGGCACCGGGTCAATCGGAGGCCGCCGTCGGCACGTGGGCGTCGCAGGTGGGTGCGGGACTTCAGCAACCGAATCTCGTCCATCGCAAGCTGGCTGAAATCCCGAACGAAGGGCCGGTCAATCCACCGACGAACCCTGGCTTCGGGTCGCTTTGGGGACTGCAAAACACGGGACAGGTCGGCGTCCTGAACAGTTCGCGCACGACCAACGTCACCGGCGCCGGAACGCCGGGCTCAGACATCGACGTGACGAGTGTCTGGGCGGGGGGCGTCACTGGATCACAAGACATCGTCATTGCGGTGATGGATGACGGCATCGACTACACGCACTCCGACCTGCAGGCAAACATGTGGTCGCGGCCGGCGAACGTGCCGGCATCGCGATACGGACTGCACGGCTGGGATTCGGCGGACGATGACGCCGACATCCGCTCGGCAAATCTCACGGATGCCCATGGCACGCACGTCGCCGGCACGATCGGCGCGCGTGGAGACAACGGCCAGGGCGTTTCCGGAGTCATGCAAGAGGTCCGGCTGTACGGCGCCAAGGTGTTTGGCGACGGGTCCCCAGGCGCAGCCTCTGCCGACATCATCGATGCCATCAATCGCGTCGTCGAACTCCGAGCAACGTATGGCCAAAACATCGTCGCCATCAACGCGAGCCTCGGCGGGGTGCGACCGGAAAACGTCGCCGAAACCAGTGCCATAGCGGCTGCCGGGTCAGCCGGCATTCTGTTCGTGGCAGCGGCGGGCAATGGCGGAAGCGATGGTATCGGCGACAACAACGACGTGATCCCGTTTTTTCCGGCGAACACGCCGCTTCCCAACGTCATTTCCGTCGCGGCCAGCAATCGACGCGACGAACTCACCGTGTTCTCGAACTGGGGCCAGGGGGTTCATATCGCGGCCCCAGGATCCGGGATATGGTCCACCGTTCCGGGCGACGCGTACGCCGAATATCCGGGCACATCCATGGCGGCCCCACACGTCGCGGGCGTCGCCGGCCTCATCGCATCGGCCTTTCTCGACCAAACCGGCTCGTTGCCCACGGTTTCCGAGTTGCGAACGGCCATTCTCAACGGTGCCGACGTCATCGACACGGTTGCCGGGGTGTCGGGACTCACGAATGCGACAACGCGCGGTACCGTCAATGGAAATCGTCGCCTCAATGCCTTGGGTGCGCTGGATTACCTTCTTGGTGCGGAGGTGAGCGTCCAGGTCGTGCGCCCGAGCGGACGCGAGGGCGCATCGGGCACGTCGGCCGTGGAGTTCACCATTCGGCTCGCGCGGCCTGCGGCTGTCGAACCGGTCGAAGTGACGTACGCGACGGCGGACGACATGGCAGTCGCGGGAGAGGACTATGTCGCGACCTCCGGGACGGTGACTTTCGAGCCGGGCCAACAGGTCAAGACAGTGTCCGTCCCGGTCATGGGCGACAGAACCCTCGAGCAGGACGAGACGTTCACGTTCTCACTCACCGGCATCGAGAACGGACGGCTCGGGATTCAACGTGCGTCCCAATACACGATCCTCAACGACGAACCGCCGCTGGTGTCGATCAAGCCGACAGCCGTGGTCGAGAAGAATGGCCAAAGGGTGTCGGCTGATTTCGAGATCAGCACCGTGGGTGACCCCATGGCTCCCGTGATGGTGTCGTACACGACGCGTGACGGCACCGCTGTCGCGCGTCGCGATTACGTCCCCACCCAGGGCACGCTCATGTTCCTGCCCGGAGAGACGACCAAGCGCATCTCCGTGAAGGTCGTCGGTGATCGTGATGTTGAAGACGACGAAATGTTTTCACTCGTCGTGGTCGGCATTCGCAATGGGACGCTCGACGAGGAGAGCGTGTCGGTGCCCGGATTCATCGTGGACGACGACAGCCGAGTCGTTTCCGTCACGGCCGTGTCGCCGTCGGTACGGGGCGGGGACGACGCCGTCTTCCGAGTGGCTCTCGAGCGGATCGGCGGCTACACCGCGGTTTTCCCGTCGATCCCCGCCGGCATCGAGCTGCCCGATTTCGTGATCACCGCGACGGTCGGAACGGTCAGTCAGTCCACGAGTCGGAACACTCCCCGCGCGCTGGCAGGCACGGATTACACGACCGTGTCGCAACGGCTCACGTTCACGTCTGCCGCCCGCGAGCATATGGTTCGTGTCCCGACCAACTCCGTCGATGCCCGGCGGGGCTTCGTGATGAGAGTCGCGGGCGTGGAGGGAGCGAGCATCGGCACAGCGACCGCCGGCACGCTCATCCTGACCGCGGCAGGAGACGCGGGCTCCGACACCTCGGCGGGCCGCCAGTCGGGTCGGCCCGGGAGCAGGGTCCCGATCGCCGTGTGGCGCGGGCTCGCCGGACGGGGTTGATCGCCTGGGGCTCTTGCAACCCGATCAACTCGTCGGCACGCCACCCACGCGATCACTCGCGGTGCCCGCCGCTCTCAGTCAGGGGACCGACGGGGTGGGTGGTGCCGGCGTCCCGTACGCAGGCGTGCCCGTGATGTCGGCCAAGCCTCCGTTGCGAGCCTGAAAGTCCGTCGCATTCTGCTGCGTGATCCGGAGCGAGCCGGCGTTGTCGAGAAGCCGCATCCCGCGGTAGGTGAACGCCGGTGTCGGAGTCGCGAAATCGATCCCGCGAAACTCGTTCTGCGGGGCGTTGAGGTTGACGATGCCGGCCGAGGCATCGACGACGAGCGCTCGGTTCGTCGATGGGCCGCCCAACACGTTCGACCGTGCTCCCGCCTGGTTGCCACGGGCGGCATTGGCGATGAGTGTCGCGTCGATCGTGGTGCCGCCGCTGGACACGATATTGATTCCGTTCGCCGTGGGGCTCACCTGGTTGCTGAACGTGTTCTCCTGGAGCAGCACGTTGGTATTGAGCAGCGCCGACCGCACGTTGATCCCGTTGCCGGTGGCCGTGGCGAGAGCGGGGTCGTCGGCCATGTTGAGGATGTCGGTCGCCTGAATGATGACACCGCCACCCGCGGCCCCCAGCGGCTTGTCCGTGATCTGGATCGCGGGGCCGAATCCATCCGCCACACGGCCGTTGTTCATCATCACCGTGCCCGTGCCCTCGGCGATGTTGATCACGCCGTTGCCGTTCACCGCGGCCTCGTTGCCGGTCAAGTCAAAGTTCGAGATCACGATGTCGCCATCGGTGCGTGCGATCGAGATTCCGTTTCCACCATCCTGCACGAGCGCATTGGCCACCGAGCCCACCTGGGCGCCGCCCGCCAGCCGGATGACGCCGCCCGTGGTGTCGGCGATCCCGATCAGCTCGGCACCGTTCGACTGTTCCATACGGCCCCGGAAGTCGATCGTCGCGGAGCCGCCGCTGACGGCGAACGACGATCCCGTCGCGTTGCTGATGACCGTCTCGGTGAACGTGATGTCGCCCGTGAGCAGGCCACCGCCGCTGTCGCTGATATCGATGCCGAGCCCCGAGCGGTCGATCGTCGTCTTGGATACCTGCACGGCACCGGCGACGTCGGTGATCACGACTCCGGTGGCGACATTCTCGGTGGCCACGCGGTCGATGCGGGCCGCTCCGAGCGCGGAAGCACCGTTGACATTCGGCGACACCACGACCCCCGCGATCGCATCCTGAATCCGGAAGCCGGAAACCGTCGCACCATCACCATCCAGCGTGATCGGTGCCACGCCGGCGGTGCTCGTGATCAGCGGCGTCTGCCCGGGCGAACCGGTGAATGTGAGGACGCCCTGCTGCGTGAGAACGCTGTGCGGCACGCCTTCGCCAAGCATCTGCTGGCCCGGCTGAAGCCGGATCGAATTCGGCTGTACGTCGTAGTTGACCGCTGTTCCCGTCCCACGACGCACGAACAGAATACTGTTACGCGGGACCACGCCGGGGGCGAGCTTCACGAGGCCGAGCGCGTTCACGGCCGAGTTTGCCGCGGCGGCCGGGGTTGCCGTGTCCGCCAGCACACTGAACGGACGCTCCGCCGTGCCGGTGCCGCCGGGCGCGGCTGTGTTGCTCACATGCGTGACGTTCCAGAAGGCACCGGTACTGGGATTGCGAGCGGCCACCGGATTTCTCGAATAACGCACGATGTGGGCGTTGCGGAGCATCGGCTGCTCCATCTGGTCAGGCACATTGCGTCGCCGTGAACCTCCGACTCGGTATGTGAGCGACACCCATCCGGTCCATTCGTAGATGGAGTCGTTGTTGGCGCGGATCTGAAAGTCCCAGTTGCGTGCAAAGGTCATGTCGAGCCTGGTGAAGACGCCGCCGAAGCTGTCAGCCCGCGTTGGGATCGTCAGCCCCATGTTCTGCGACCCGAAACAGTAGCCGCCGACGCTCCAAACACCCGCCCAGTCGGACAAGCCGGGCACGTAGGCGCCGACTTCCCCGTCCACGCCCGTGAGGGCACCGTAAAAGCCCGTCTGATTGAGGAGAAAGTTCTGATAGAACGGGTTTTGGGGTGTGCCGATCAGCCTGCCGTCCGGATCGGTAGGGAGGTAGCCATTCACACGCGCGTTGCCGAGATCGGTGAGCAGTTCGCCACTCACGCCGACTTGATTGAAGGCCTGGCCGAATTGGCTGGCCATGTTGAAGTTCGAAAGTCCAGTGGGGTTGGCGAGCGTGATGTACTGGTTTTGGTCGCCGTCGTAGTCCCAGAACACGCCGAAACCACCGACCATACCCCCGATGAATTGTTTGCGGACGATCCCGACGTTGCTGAAGAAGCCCCCGAAGTCCGAAAGGCTCGACCGCAGATCGGCGTTCCAGACACCCCCGAGGCTATCTTCACCATAGGGAATGAAGCCGCCTGCCGACATGAAACTCCCATCGTATCCGAGACCACGATCGGCTCCGGTGACGCCGTAATAGAAGAGTCCGGGAGTCGCGTCGCCGAGCACGTCGAGTCTTTGCACAGCCGATCCGACGATCCCACCCGGCTCGTCCTGCGCAGAGGCTTGCCCCGCGATCGCGGCACTGGCTGCGACAACGGCCAGTCCACGCCACACCAGGCCGCGATGGCTCACGGTGTGCGCCTGGACGCCATTGGACGCCGCCGCAGCAGCTCGGACCAGCATTCGAGTCTTTTTCATGGCACCGTCGTCACGGCTGCGGGATGGGACCGGGCGAATTGAAGTTGAAGTCGCCCACGACCGGCAGGTAGTTCACCGTGCCGCCATTGACCTGATCGAAGGCGGCCTCCGACTCCTGCACGATGTTGAAGTTGACCGGATCACCACCCGGTGGATTAGCGGTCGAAGGATTGCCGTTGATGAGCTCAGCTCCTGCCCCGGCGTTGAAGGAGTTCGGCCGTGACGTGCCGGCATCGAGGTACACGACGCCCCGACCAAGATTGGTGGCGAACGAGTTGTCGATCTGCAGGGAGTAGGCCGCATCGGCGAGGCTGCCCACCGTGTTGCCGTCGAGCGTCGCGTTCAGCGTGCCGGCGGGCGACTCGAAGAGGAAGCCGTTACCCTGGGTGTTTTGTGTATTGCTCACGAAGTTATTCGTGAAGCGTACGGTCGTTACGGTGTCGGTACCGTTCTGCTGCACGTAGACACCCTGGCCGATGCGGACTGTGTCGGCCGAACTCGCCCCGGGCTTGTTCCGCATGTCGATCATGCTGACGCCCTCGAGAATGGCCTGGGAGTTCACGATGTGCACTGCCGTTCCCACGCCGTCCCTGATGAGACCGTTGCGGATCGCCGCCCGACCGGCACCGTTCACCGTATTCGAGATCTCGACGACGCCAGTGTCTCCCGGCCCGGAGGACCCCAGAAGCGTGAAGTCGGCGACGTCGACGTCACCGGCCGTGTTGGCCACGAGGATGCCCTGACCCCCAACCGCCCGAATCGAGCGGAACTCGCGGGTACTGCCGCCGATCGAGACCGCTCCTCCGGTCGTATTGCGCACGGCGATCAGACGGTCCGTCCCATCCGTCTGAGCGATTTTTCCTGCGAAGGATACGTTGGCCGCTCCGCCGCTCCCCGCTGCGCCCGTGCCGACGACGATCGCGGACGCGGTCGGGTCGGAAATAGTGACATTGGTGAACTCGATGTTGCCCGTGAGGGCGCCCGCAGCAGTCGCGTCGTTGACGAGACGGATGGCGGTGTTGCCGCCGGTGATCGACGATCGCGACATCTCGAGACCACCGGCGACGTTTACCACCTCGACACCCGTCGCCGTGTCCTTGATCTGGACATTCTGAATCTGTGCCGGCGACGTTGCGAGGTTCACTCCGTTATTTGCACGGATGCCGACCGTCGCACCGTCGATCCGCAGACCGGCTACCCGGGCGGCGTTGCCCGCCAGCAGGACGGCCGCATCTGCACCGGGGGTCACGGACGTGTTCGTCAGGACCGGCAGATCGCCGGAGGGACCACATCGGAACGTGCGATACCCCCGTTGCGTCAGCAGCGTGTGATTCGCGCCGGCGCCGAGCACCTGCTGGTAGCTCGCGACCTCGATCTGCCCGTTGTAGTTGGTGGACGTACCGTTGCCGGCGTCGATGAACATGATGGCGTCGGCCTGGCCCCCGGCCCACACGGGATCCGCATTCGCCACGACGGTGCTGTTGTATGGGCTCGCCGCAGTGCCGTTCCCACCGGCTGGGGCGGCGTTGTTGACGTGAATGACGTGGTAGGGATTCAACGTCGCGGGGTTGATCGCCCGTACGCGATCCTGCGCGGCGCGCACGATGTGCATGTTGCGCTGCATGGGCTGCTCCATCTGGTCGGGCACGTTGCGCCGCCGTGAGCCTCCCATCCGGTAGACCAGCCGCGCGAAGCCGGTCCAGTCGAAGAAGGGGTCGTTGTTCGCCTGGATCTGAAAGTCCCAGTTGTTGAGGAACGTCATGTCGAGCCGCGTGAAGACACCACCGAAGGCCGGCAGGTTGCTCGCACCGAAGGAGTAGCCGCCGACACTGATCATGCCAGCCCAGTCGGAGAGGCCGGGAATGTAGGCGCCGATCTCGCCGTCGAATCCCGTCAGCGCGCCATAGAACCCCGGCACGACGAGGAACTCATGGCCAAAGAACGGGCAGTCGAGGGTTCCCTGCGTGAACTCCGTCGAGCCGACCGGGAAGTAGCCGTTGACACGGCCACTCCCCCAGTCGGTGAGCAACTCGCCACTCACGCCGACCTGATTGAACGCGGTGCCAAGTTCATCCGCGATGGCCGACGAGGTCACGTACTGGTTCTGGTCGCCGTCGTAGTCCCAGTACACGCCGAGTCCGGCGATGGCGCCGCCGATGAACTGCTTCCGCACGGCGCCGAGGTTGCTGAAGAAGCCACCGTAGTCGGAGAGGCTGTTGCGCGTGTCGACGTTCCAGACACCGCCCCACCCATCCTCCACGAGCGGCACGAAGCCGCCGAGCGTGTAGAAGCTCCCTTCGTAGCCGAGCCCGCGATCCGCACCGGTGGCTCCGAGATACAGATAGCCCGGGCCGCTCGCGTTGCTCTGCTGGAACAGCGTGACCGCCTGCCCGACGACGCCCTGGGCCACTCCCGTGCCGCCCGCCTGCCCAAACGCGGCTGCCGGAGAGGCTGCGGCGAGCAGGCACGCTGCCGTTCGGGCGAGTCTCGGCAGAGTCTTCGAGGTCGTGCGAACCATGGCTGTCGGCGTTCCTGGGACGGCTCTGGCGGATGACCGGGTCGGAGCCCGGCGCAGGCGGTGGTCCACGTCGTCCAAGTGGCAATCTCAGGACAGGTGATCGACCTTCACCACGCCGGAACATCAGAAAAGTCCGCCTTTCCGGCACGAGCCTCACGGTCGTGGTGACCCGTGGGCGATTTCGGCAAACTGGGCGAACCGTTGGCCGAGCGCGTGGACCGCCCGGAGCCGGACGATCAGCCTTCCCCCCGGGGACCGAAACCGAGCGGTTGGCGACCTCGTCGTCGGCCTGCGGAGACCTTTTGCCCCTCGCCGCACCTTCGCATGTCCCGCCACCACCACCAGCACGACGCGATCCTCTTCGACTGCGACGGCACGCTCGCCAACACCATGCCGGCCCACTACCGGGCATGGCTCCATGTGACCCGGCGTCACGGTATGGCGTTCGACGAAGACCGGTTCTACGCACTCGGTGGTCGCCCGACGCGGGACATCATTGCGACCCTCGCGCGCGAGGCCGGCGTCGCGGTGGACGTCGATGAGGCGGCCGTCGTGAAGGAAGAGGCCTTCCTCATCCAGCTCGACGCAATCCTGCCGATCGACCCGGTCGTCGAAGTCGTGCGTCGCGTCCACGGACGCCTCCCCATCGCGGTCGTCACCGGAGGCTACCGGCGGGTGTGCGAGCAGATCCTCGCCCGCGTGGGCCTCGATGGCATGTTCGACACGATCGTCGCCAGCGAGGATACGACGCGCCACAAACCCGACCCCGATCCCTTCCTCGAGGCGGCGTCGCGTCTCGGTGCGACACCGGAACGCTGCGTGGTCTGGGAAGACAGTGACCTCGGCATCGCCGCGGCCGAGGCGGCGGGCATGGACTGGATCGACGTGCGGGGCTTCCATCGTCCCGCCAGGGTGGTGACGTGATGACGGACGTCAGCGTCACGCTCGCGGATATCCAGGCAGCCCGCCAGCGTATTTCCGGCGGCATCGCGGAGACACCCTGCCCGATCAGCGTGCCACTCTCGGAGCTCACCGGGCTGTCGATCCGTTGCAAACTGGATCTCCTGCAGAGGACGGGCAGTTTCAAGGAGCGGGGGGCGAGAAACGCGCTCCTGATGCTCGACACCGCCCAGCGAACCCGCGGTGTCGTCGCCGCATCGGCCGGGAACCACGCGCTCGGGCTCGCCTACCATGGCGGCCTCCTGGGCATCCCGGTCACCGTGGTCATGCCACGATTCGCACCGCTCGTGAAGGTCGCCACGTGCCGTCGCCTCGGGGCCAGCGTGATCCTCGAGGGCGAGTCGTTCGCGGACGCACGCCGCCGCGCGCTGGAACTCGCCAACTCGACCGGGCTGGTGCTCGTCCACGGCTTCGACGATCCGCGCGTGATCGCGGGGCAGGGCACGATGGCCCTCGAGGTGCTGGAGCAGGCCCCTGATGTCGAGGTGATCGTGGTGCCGACGGGCGGCACCGGACTGCTCGCAGGCGTGTGCGTGGCGGCGAAGGCGCTGCGGCCGGACATCCGGATCGTGGCGGTGGAACCGGCGGCGGCGCCCGCCTTCAGCGCGGCGCTCGCGGCCGGCCATCCTGTCGACGTGCCCATCCGGCCGACCCTCGCCGACGGCCTCGCCGTGGGCCGTGTCGGCGCCACGCCGTTCGCTCTGGCGGCTCCACTCGTCGACCGTGTCGTCACGATCGGCGAGGACCAGATCTCCCTGGCCGTCGTGCGGCTGCTCGAACTGGAGAAGACGGTCGCCGAGGGCGCCGCGGCGGCGGCCCTGGCCGCGGTGCTCGGCGACGCGGGTCGTGAGCTGGCCGGACGCCGCGCCGTTCTCCTGCTCTGCGGAGGCAACATCGACCTCACGATCCTCGACCGGGTCATCGACCGGGGCCTGGCGGCCGATGGCCGGCGCTGGCGGTTCACCACGCACGTCAGCGACCGCCCGGGTGGCATGTCCCGGCTCACGGCGGCGATCGCCGCCGCCGGTGCGGGCGTGCAGGAGATCGTGCACGACCGGGCATTTTCAGGACCGGACGTCTTTTCCACGGCGGTTGCCGTCACGGTCGATACCGCCGGACGCGAGCACGTGGCACGCATCGTCGCGCAGCTCGCAGCCGATGGCTTCCGCGTGTCGCCGTCGAGTGGTGACTGGCCGCCGGTGGACTGACCCGACGCGCTGCGGTGCGATTCCGCTCGCTCGCGTTGGGGCACGTCGAGCATCGACGAGGCGGACGGGGCGAAGGGTCAAGCGACGCTTCCCGAGCGAGCGGCCGCGGTGGCCGCACCCAGAGGTTTCGTGCCACCGCCTTTCAGTGCCTTCCCAGGCCGGGGCCTCGGCGACCGTGCGGGTCGTGCGGGTCTGCCCGGGTCCGCCAGATGCGCTGAAGTCCGGACGACCCGTCTGCCGAGACACCTTGGTGCGGTTTCTGGCCGGGGCCGCACCACGACAGGAGCGTCGACATGCTCACGCACAACGGCGGCGTTCTCCCGCCCCCGTCCCGGCCCACCGCGTCCCAAGGGATCGACCCCCAGAGGGAACGCGAACGACTCCGTCGCGAACTGCTGAAGCGGATCATCGACCGCGAGATCCGCCGTCGCTCGTTCCGAAACGGAGCCCGGTAGCGCTCACGGGCATGCACCGCCACGAACAGGAGGCTGCCGTGAGTACGACCGTTCCCCTGCTTCCCACGCTGACCACGCGAAGGCTGGCCGACCGGCCCCGACGCACGGTCACGATCGCCGCCGTGTCGATCGCTCTGGCGGCGGCTCTTCCCGTCCATGCACAGGATTCGTGGTGGGGATGGGGCAGGGCGGACCAGCATCCCGCAGCCTGGGACCCGGCTCGGTTCGCCGACTATCTGTTCACCGGCCACGAGCCGCATCCAGCGGTGGCTCGGATCGTGGCGCCCGAGCAGTCCGGCACCGCGCTCGGCTCCGGCGTGCTCGTCGACGTGAATCGTTCGCAGGGCCTCGTGCTGACCAACTGGCACGTCGTGCGCGACAGTCGCTCGTCCCTGCTCGTACAGTTCGCCGATGGCTTCCAGTCGGCTGGCACCGTGGTGCGATGGGACGAGGCCTGGGATCTGGCGGCCGTCGTGATCTGGAAGCCGCCTGCGGTGCCGATCACGATCGCCGTGCAGCCGCCCGCGATCGGCGAGCGCCTCACGATCGCCGGTTTCGGTCGCGGGGTCTATCGAGAAGAGACAGGGCCATGCACCGACTACCTGTCACCCGGCAACGGACTGGCCAAGGAGTTCGTGGAACTGCAGGCGACGGCGCGGCAGGGGGACTCCGGAGGTCCGATCTTCAATGGCAGGCGTGAACTCGCCGGAGTGCTGTTCGGACAGGCGGAAGGCCGCACGATCGGGAGCTGTTCCACACGCGTTCGCATGTTCCTCACGAGCGTGGGATCCAGCGGCTTCACGCCGCTGCCGATCGCGGAGTTTTCCGACGAGCCGGCGATCGCGCGGGGGCTCGGCACTCCGGCGGGCGTCCAGCCGGCACGGCTGGCCTCGGCCGATGGGTCGATCGAGCGATCGACGTACGTTGCCAGTCCGCTGCTGGCGGCGGGCCCGAGCCTTCACCAGCCTTCGCAGCCATTCACCCCACAACCGCCCGCGAGGCCCGACTCGATGGCCTTCGTGCAGGGCCCCGGACCAGCCGGCGATTCCACCGCGGCCCGGCAGGCACCGGCCGATATCGGCTCGTCACGACCACCCGCCTCGATCCCGATGGCCGTGCTGCGCGTCGCCATGGACGAAGGCAGCCAGCTGCTGGCCGGGGCGGGAGGCGTCGCCCTCGCGCTCTTCGGACTCCGCATCGTCTTCGGTGGCCGCCGCTTCACGGCGCCTGCAGACGAGTGACCGTGGCCTTCGTGATCGTCACCGGCTGCCGGGGACGATCGTTCGGACCGGTGGCGACGTCACCGATCGCCCGCACCACCTGCAGGCTCGCGTCATCCGCGGTGCGGCCGAACGCCGTGTAGTTGCGATCGAGGTGGGTGGCCTTTCCCAGGCAGATGAAGAACTGGCTGCCTGCCGAGTTCGGGTCGTTCGTTCGTGCCATGGACAGCACGCCCGGTTCGTGCAGCGTCGCGTTGAACTCCGCGGGTATGCGATAGCCCGGGCCGCCGGTTCCCGTGCCTTCCGGACATCCCCCCTGGATCATGAATCCCTTGATGATTCTATGGAAGCCCGTGTCATCGTAGAATCCACTCTCGGTCAGGGCCACGATGTTGCGCACATGACCGGGCGCCACCTTCGCATCGAGATCGAGGCGGATCGTCCCCATCGTCGTCTCGAGGACGACCTGGAACGGGCCTGCGGTCAGATCGACTTTTTCGGCGGCTTTCTGGAGGGCAGCGGCGTTCGGCTTTGGCATCGGCTTTCCTGGTGCTAGGTTCCACGCATGACGACGGGTCTGCCACCGAAGGACGGTACCGCCGCATCCGACCTCGCCGGTCGAACGCTCGGAGGATATCGGCTCATCCGCCACCTTGGAAGCGGCGGCATGGCGGACGTGTATCTCGCCGAGCAGACGTCTCTCGGCCGCCGGGTGGCCGTCAAGGTCCTGCGACCCGAGACGCTCCGGCATCCCGGGGCGGTCGAGCGATTCGAGCGTGAGGCGCGAGCGGCCGCCGCGCTCGTCCATGGCAACATCGTGCAGATCCACGAGGTGGCGCGAATTGAGGGCGTGCATTTTCTCGTGACGGAGTTCGTCGAAGGCCCCTCGCTCAAGGAGTGGCTCACGACCCGCGGCCCGCTGGATGCCCCGCAGGCGCTCGATGTGCTCGAACAGGTGGGCTCGGCGCTGGAGAGGGCGGCTGACCAGGGGATCGTCCATCGTGATATCAAGCCGGAAAATCTGCTCGTGACGCGAGCCGGTGAGGTGAAGGTCGCCGACTTCGGTCTGGCGCGAGTCGCAACCGACGACGTCACCCTGACCCAGACGGGAATGACCCTCGGAACACCGCTATACATGAGCCCGGAGCAGGGCAGGGGGGGCGACGTCGATGCACGCAGCGATCTCTACTCGCTCGGCGCGACGGTCTATCACCTCCTGGCCGGCACGCCGCCCTTCTCCGGCGCGACCAGCGTCAGCGTGGCGATGGCCCATGGCAGCGAACCGCTGGTGCCGCTTGCCCGACGCAGGGCCGACCTGCCTGCGTCGCTCTGCTCGATCGTCGAGCGACTGCTGTCGAAGGCACCTGCCGACCGCTTTCAGCACCCCCGCACGCTCCTCGAAGCCGTGGGGCTGGCACGATCCGCGATCGCTCCCGGCCCGCGTCACCCCGCCCCACTGACGTGGCAGGCGGCCGGGGCATGGCCGTCGGCATCGGCGGCATCGCAGCCGTCGTCGGCGCCGGATGTGATCGAAGCGACACGCCTCCTCGCGGCGGCGCTGGCCACTGACGAGTCGGATCGAGCCACGAGGCGGCGTCGCTGGCTCGTCACGCTCGTCGCAGCCTCGATCGCAGCCGCTGCGGGCTTCGCGCTCGGACGCGGCAGAACCCGGCGACTCGACGGTTTCCCGGGGTTTCGGTGAGAGGATCGCCCCGGCAACCACCGCGCGATCATGGCGACGACGCCGGCGGCACGGCCACGGATCGACGGCGCTCAAGTTTGCTTGACTCGGTGGTCGACGCTGCTAGAACGATTCTCATACGCCCCCATCGTCTAGTGGCCCAGGACGTCGGGTTCTCAGTCCGAAAACCGGGGTTCGACTCCCCGTGGGGGTACCTGAAGGTCGTGATCCTCGCAACTCGCGGGGATTGCGGCCTTCTTCGTTCCCGCCGGCCGATCGCGGAACCTGTGGCGCCGAATGACGAGGAGGCGAACCAGATCGCCGACGTCTCAACAAGTCGTCAGGCGTCACTGTCGGCCCAGAGCTGCAAGATCAGGTGGTCGTTGTGATGTCGGGCATCCGGAATAATTCGAAACCCGATCCGTTGCCAGAAACGTAAGGCTCGGTCATTTGCTTCATGGACGTACACGAGGAGCCTGGGCACAAGAGCGATACGGTCGTCTGTTGGCCGCGAGGCGATTAGGTCCTCAGCCTCCGCGAGGATGTGCTGAAAGATGCGAGTTGAGACGCGAGCTTCCGGCCGTCGCCTGTCTCCTCGGAATGGCTGCGCTACCGCAAGCATGGGAATCAGGAGCAGGTTTTTGTGGTCACCGTGAGGGGGCGGCCAGCGGCGGCGGCAGTGACCGAGAGATCCGATGCCTGCGACTTGCCCATCTTCCGTTTCGAATAACCAGATCTTCGTGCCACGCTGCATCGAGTCCAGCACGTCGGAGCACAGCAGCCACTCGGTGACGAGCTTGCCGTATCGGTCTGCGCCGAATGAGACCGCCGATAATCGGTCGCGCTCGGATTCGGTGAAATCAACAGCGAAGAGCGGTGGCGGATCCTCAGCCATCGAGCCGCACCCTTATCGAGTGCGCTTCGGCAAGGGCTTTGCGCGAACCGTAGGCTTATTGCGAGGAGCTTTCTCGTCGAGCGCCTGGGCCTCTGCCTCGCAGATTTCGATGTCATCGGTTTGGGCGGCTGAAATCGCGTCGAGCATTTCACTGATCTCGATATCGGGCCAGAGGTCGGAAGCCGGAATTTTCAGGGCATTAGCGAGTTTGAGGATCGTTCGTTTCTGCGGACGACACTTCCGTTTCAGCATCTGTGAAATCGCAGGCTGTGAGCAGCCCGTCAGCGTAGCCAAAACTGTCTGACTGATGCACCTCGCGTGCATCAGATGGCTGAGTCGGTCGGCGAATGTGGCTTCTTGGGTGTCCATCTTCTGGACTTCTCTCGCGAGCGCAGGGAATCGCGACGCAGCTCCACTTTTCGAGAGTTGCAAGTCCATTCCGTACTCCCCGCTCTCGTCAGCGTTCGGAGCTAATGCGTCTGCCAACGTCATGCTGGCTCGCTCCTTCTCGGCAGACGTGATGCTCGGGTCATTCAAAACACAGAGCATGTCGAGGGCGACCTTCCGGACCTCGTCGGAGCACTCCAGGAGCTGGCGCATGAGTTGCTTCCCCTCCGGGCTCGATTGAAGCTGCTGGAAAAGGACTTGAAAGATTTGCGCAGTGGACGGCGAATGATCCTTCGGGGCGTCTCGTGAAGCTGGCATGATGGCACCTCAAGACTGGTTTGCTATCGTGCCCATAGCACGAGTCGATGTCGGGCAATTGTCGCGCGGCCTTGCAGGATGATCTTCATCGAGCTCGTGAGTTGTTCGTCCAAGCGAAGTAGTGCGATGATGCAAAGCGTGTCGTTGGCAGGGGCGGCCGGGTGGTCGCAAAAGACGATTCGGTATCCGGGTCCGCAGCCGAGGTCATCAGTCACGATGGCGGCGTAGAGTCCTGTAGCTTCGATGCCTTCAATCTCGAGATCACAAACGCTCCGCGCGTCGGGCTGCCAGGCGGCGAGTTTTTGTGCATGCCGGCGAATTTGGGCGCGAGCCGAAAGTCGACGCAGCACCAGGTGGTGCATGTCCTGAAAAGCGACGCGACTGATGCGAACGCTGCGTTGCGGGGCTTCGACCAGGTCGCTGGAGTCCACGGTGGATACATCGGCCTGGGGCATAACAAAACTATTATACAATACGCCGACTCGGCGAGGGCGGGTCATGCTGCCGTGGGACAAATCCGTAAGGCTTTGTCCCACAGCAGTTTGCGAACGTTGGGCGGCAGGATGCCGCCGCCGAAATCGGCAGGAAGCCGGCCCGCAGCCGGGAACCAGCTGCTCCGCTTAAAACGATCGAGGCCGAATGCCGGGAGCTTGCGGCCCCGGCTAATCGCAACGG
>JBJTBO010000053.1:0-4037 GCA_046091445.1 Planctomycetaceae bacterium
CACCGGGCCGGGCTGCGAGGGGACCGGCCCGGTGGCCGGCGGCAGCACGAGCGAGCCGTCGGCCTGGGGCGGCTGGTAGTAGGGCTCGGGCTGTGGGACGGGCGCGACGCCGAGTTTGGCGAGCACGCGTGAGAGGATGCGCTGCTCGAGGAGCGGATCACGCCCCAGCGGGATCCAGCCGAGGTTGGGCGTCGGTGCCGCCACCGGCCTGGGCTGATCGCCGACCTGCTGGCCGAGCGTGGGCAGCGGCGTGCCGTACCGGTAGAGCGAGTCGTCGTTGCGAAACGACGCGCCGCCGGTGGTCGCGCGCATCGGTCGTGAGAGGTACTCGAGCTCCTTGTCCACCGTGACCTCGATCCGCCATCCGTTGGGGTCCGGGATCATCCGCACCGCGCCGATGCGGCGGATCGACTGGAGCGTCGCCTCGAGCCGCTCGCGGAAGCCGACCGAGTCGGCCCGCCACGGCTCGAGCAGCGTCGCGCCGGTTTGCGGGAACGTCTCGATCCGTCCCTCCGTCGGCACGCCGCTGGCGAAGACGACGCGCTGCTCCGAGTGGATCTTGAAATAGTCGTCGGTCACGTCCTCGAGAATCGTCCAGACGAACTAGGAGTCGAGCGGAGGGATGACCACCGCATTGCGCGGCGCCTGGGGCGGACCCGCCATCCCCGGTCCACCCGGCGCCACCATCGGCCCGCCGGGACCGACGATCGCGCCGTCGGGCAGCGGCGTGAAGGGGTTCGGTGGTCCCATGGCCGGTGCGGGTGGCGTCAGCACGGCTCCGGGCGGCGCGGGGAGCAGTTCCTGGCACCTCGCGATGGATGCCAGGCCGATCGTGCCGAGGAGCACGGCGAGCTGAAGACGACGAACACGTGACAGGGATCGCGGCATCGGTCGTTCCGCGTGAACCTTGGCCGGACGGAAGGGCCGGGGATGGTCCGCGATGCATGCGGGCGACTCAAGGCCAGTTCCAGAGCGTTTTTGGGCGGGTCCGGCCGCCCGGGCGCGAGGCCCCGACCAGGCGGGAGCATCACCGCTCGGCCGGGATCGTGCGCGTGGCGAAGTCGGCGAAGAAGGTCCAATCCTCGAGCAGGATGTCGTGCGCACCGGTGCGGGTGTGATATCCCACTCGATCCCCGATCGACTCGTCCGGTCGCGGCGGCTCGGCCGCGTCGAGTCCCTCGATGCCGAAAAGCCTCCACACTGGACTCGCGGCGACCGCGGCGAGGAACTCACCCCGCGGATCCGCCCAGCGATCCTCAGTCGCGCTCGAGACATAGAGCGGACGCGGGGCCGCCATCGCGAGGAGCGTGTGCTGGTCGCACGGAAGCTCGCGCTCCCGACCCGCATAGCCGGCGAACGCGGGACAAAACCAGTGTGGGAACCGCTCGGTGATCACGGCGACCGTCTCCCCGAAGTTCCGCCGCGAGAGGGCGGCGCCGCCGCAGCCCGAGTTGTTCGAGACGACCAGCGCGAACCGCTCGTCGCAGGCACCCGCCCAGAGGGCCGTCTTGCCCAGCCGCGAATGCCCCACCACGGCGACACGCGCCGGATCGATCTCCGGCAGCGTGACGAGCCAGTCGAGGATCCGCGACAACCCCCACGCCCAGGCGCCGATCGCCCCCGGCTCGTCCGGCGGCAGCGCTCCATCCACGGGCCGACCGAGCGACACGAGCACACTGTCGGGGCGGCCGTCGGCCCGGTCCGGGAAGATGTCACCACAGTACGCCGTCGCCATCCCGAAACCGCGTGCCACGAGCGCCTCGACGGGCCAGCGTCGGGCGTTGACGCCGCGCGAGGCTTCCGTGGCCCGATGGTCGACGATGCCTGCGGCGTCGTCCTTCGGCATCCAGGATGTCGAGAGGCGGATGCCGGGGTCGCCGTGCTGGGCATGGTTGCCGCGGAAGTTGAGCTCGAGAAACACCGGAACACGGCCCGGGCCGCCGCCGCCCGGGCCCGGGGACGCGGCACCCGACGCACCGCGGGGCAGATACAAAAGCACGTCCACGAGGCGGGCGTTCGGGCCATCACCGAGCCGCAGCCGGGCCTGCACGCGCGTGGCAGGGAGTCCGTCGGCGAGCGACACCGCGATCTGCTCGACGCCGCCCTCGGCCACCGTGCCGGGCAGCGGCGGGAGGCGACGACCGTAGACGTGTGTCTCGAGCAGTGCCAGGTGATGCGGTCGCGCCGCGCGGCGCCATGCGTCGGCGGTCGTGACCGCCGTTCCATCCGGACCGCGGAGCGGGTCCGGCAGGACCACCTCCCCCACGGCCGACTCGTCGTAGTTCGGAGGCGGAAGAGGCGGGGCGGCGTGGGCAGCCATGGGCAGTACCGCACAGAGGGCGATCGTCGCGGCGCGCCACGACCGCGGCACCGCACGACGAGCACGGGGATGGCACGCGGGGACGGCGGGTCGGGAGGGAACGGCCATGCCTGGAGCATACCGCCGCGGCGGCCGGGGCGTGGAGACGAGTGCCCCCCGAGACGGGGCTCCACCCGAGTGCGGATCCGCGCTCGGGGCCGTCAGCCCGCGTGGATCCGTCCCGCCAGGTCGGCGAAGAGCCGCGTGAATCGCTCGTGGGACGTGTGGAGGTGCTCCGCCTGGGAGATGAACCGCAGGCGGTCGTCTCGCTCGAGCCCGCGTTCACGCAGCACCCGCTCGAAGGGCACGCGGGACGGGGCGTAGGCCACGATGAGCTTGTGCTCGTCGAGCTGCACCTCCATCGAGAGTTCGGGATGCATCACCGCGATGCCGGTGCAGCCGTCGTGCAGCAGGAGATCCTCGTACTCCCAGAGGACACTCTCCAGCACGAGCCGCTCGATCCCGTCGCGGACATGCTCGACGCGGTCGACGCCCTCGGCGTGGGAGGACTCGAGCACCACGTCCACCGTGTCGCCGAGGGGTGCGAGGAGGTCGAGGAACGTCTCGAAGAGATCCTCGCGCGATGCGGCGGCGACGAGGGCGGGAAGCCTGCCCCCGCCCTGCGGATCGACCCAGGCGTCGTGTCGGTAGCCCGCCCGCGGGACGATGTCGAGCTGCCAGCCCGGGCGAATCGCGTCGGTGAGCGTGAACTGGCCGTAGCGTGCGCGGGCCATGTGGGCCGCGAGCGTCGCATCATCCGGACGCGCGGACCGCGGCGCCGGGGCTGGGACGGCCCTGAGGGCCGGGGTCGTCAGGGCCGGGTGCTCGTCGAAGAAACGCATGAGGGACTCGCTGTCGCCGGGGAGGAACAGGGCCGCCCGGGAGGCGATGGCCGCCCGGATGCTCAAACGTAGGACACGCCTGCGCGCCGTGCGGATCGGACCACACGAGCCGCTCGTTGCCGTCGGGACGCCCCGCGGTCCATAATCCGCGTTTTTCCCCCGAGGACGCACGGCTCGCATGGATGGGAAAATCGTTGCCACCGGCATCACCTTCGACGACGTCCTGCTTCTGCCCCGGTTTTCGACGGTCGTGCCCGCCGACGTGGATGTGGGCACTCTCCTCACCCGGGGCATCCGCCTGAACATCCCGATCGTCAGCTCCCCGATGGACACCGTCACGGAGAGCGAGATGGCGATCGCCCTCGCGCAGGAGGGGGGGCTGGGCGTGATCCACAAGAACCTCCCGGTCGATCGCCAGGCCGAGGAGGTCGACAAGGTGAAGCGGAGCGCCAACGGCATCATCGCCGACCCGGTCACGCTGCCGCCGTCGGCGACGGTGGCCCGCGCCCGCGACGTCATGGATCAGCACAACATCTCGGGCGTGCCGATCACCGTGGACGGTCGCCGGCTCGTCGGGATCATCACCCGCCGCGATCTGCGCTTCCTCGAGAGCGGCGAGACGCCGGTCGCGGAGATCATGACGAAGTCGGGTCTCGTCACGGCCACCGGCACCGTGACGCTGGACGAGGCCGAGACGATCCTCATGGCCAACAAGGTCGAAAAGCTCCTGCTCGTCGACGGGAATGGGCTGCTGACCGGCCTCATCACGATCAAGGACATCGACATGATGAAGCGGTTTCCGAACGCCTGCAAAGACCGCCAGGGGCGGCTGCGGG
>JBJTBO010000054.1:0-3749 GCA_046091445.1 Planctomycetaceae bacterium
ATCCCGCTTCTTGGTCGCGGTGCCCTGCCTGGGCCGCTCCGCGGAGCGTGCCGGCGACCAGGCGGCCGTCGCGACGAGGAGCGCGACGCCCAGCCAGACCGCCGTCCGAGGTGGCGACGTACGCGGCCGAATGGAGCCCACTGACATGTTGGAGCCCGGCGACATGACAGCCGCATTCCCTGCCCGGGGTCTCGTGACTCCTCACGCGGCGAGTCCACGAACCACCGCAGAATACCCGTGCGCGACGACGCCGGGCTACGCGGGGCCGTTGATCGGCCGAGGATCACGGCGGTAGAGTCTCCTTGCGAGCGGTGTGTCATGCCGCGGGTCAGGCGGGCCAGAGCCCCGGAACCGACTTCCCAGAGATCACCCTTTCCCGAGACCACAGGTGCACCGATGCGAGGCGACGAGACGCGGCAGGTAGCGGATGGCACCCTCCTGAGCCGCGAGGCCGGGTCGCCCGGGTCGCGTGCACCGGAGGCGGCCGCGCGTTCGAGCCCGAGGGCCCGCGCCGACACGATCGTCGGCAGCGCGACGGCCCCGGCCGCCGCGAGCGAGCGCGTCACGCTCGGCGTCATCGGGATCGGCAACCGCTGCAAGTACGTGCTCGGCTCGATGCTCGGCCTGCCGGACGTGCAGTGCGTCGCGATCGCCGACGTCCAGCAGTCGCGCCGTGACGCCGGCAAGCAGCAGGTCGACACGCACTACGGCACGGCCGACTGTCGTCTCGAGCACGACTTCCGCGTGCTCCTCGCCCGCGACGACATCGACGCGGTGCTCATCGCGACGGGTGACCGGTGGCACGGGCCGGCCTCGATGATGGCCGCCGAGGCGGGCAAGGATGTCTACAGCGAAAAACCCTGCGGTCTGACGATCGACGTCTGCCAGCGGCTCGCCGCGACGTTCGCACGCACGGGGCGGATCTTCCAGGCAGGCACGCAGCGCCGCAGCGTGCCGAATTTCGTCGCCGCGGTGCAGCTCGCCCGCACGGGCCGGCTCGGACGCCTCCAGCGACTCAACGCCTCGGTGTACCGCCCCGTGCTCGCCAACGACTGGCTGCCGGCGGAGCCGACGCCGCCGAAGGACGTCTGTGACTGGAACCTCTGGCTCGGCACCGCCCCGTGGCGTCCGTACAACGCGCAGTACGTCGCGGGCAAGTGGCGCGGCGTCTACGACTTCGATTCCGGCGCGAAGCTCCTCGACTGGGGCGCCCACACGCTCGACCTGTGCCAGTGGGCCGCGGACGCCGACGCCACCACGCCGGTGTCGTACGAGCCGACGGAGTCCGGGATCGAGTGCCGCTACGCCAACGGCCTGACCGTGTTTCTCGACTTCCTCGCCGAGCCGTTCGGCAACCGCGGGCCGACCTGGACCACGAAGCTCGGCACCTGCACGGTGAAGTTCATCGGGGACGAGGCGTGGGTCGAGACCGGCGACGCCGGCGGCACCGACCTGAGCACCGAGTCGCTGCGGCCGGAGGTGCCGCCCGTGGAGAAGACGATCAAGGGCACCGACGTGGCCCTGCACGCCCGCAACTTCATCGACTGCGTGAAGTCGCGGAAGCCAGCCGTGTGCAACGCGGAGGTGATGCGGAAGAGCCACATCGCCTGCCACGCCGCGGCGATCGCCTGGATGCTCGGCCGGAAGCTCGAGTTCGATCCCGTGAAGGAGGAGTTCGTCACGGCGTCGGGGCCGGACCACGAGGCCAATGGGCTTCGCAGCCGTCCGGAGCGCGACCCGTGGGCGTGAGGGACGGCGCCGCGGGGGTCTGCTCGCCCCCGGGCCTCGCACGCAGGAGCCGGCCGATGTCCGACCCCAGACGCATGCGCGTCGGTCGCTGCCTCATCGCGGGGCTTGCGGCTGCCGTCTGGGCGGTAACGCCCACCGCGGCCGACGCCGCGCGGCCCAACGTGCTCTTCATCGTCTCGGACGACCTCAACTGCCTGCTCGGATGCTACGGCGACCCCCGCGCGAAGACGCCCCACATCGACCGTCTCGCCGCGCGGGGCGTGCGGTTCGAGCGGGCGTACTGCGCGTTCCCGCTCTGCGGACCGAGCCGCAACTCGTTTCTCACCGGTCTCTACCCCAACACGACCGGCATCCAGGCCAACGCGCAGATCTTCAGGCAGACGATCCCCGAGGCGGTGAGCCTCCCGCAGGCATTCCGGCGCGCCGGCTTCTTCGCGGCCCGCATCGGCAAGCTCTACCACTACAACGTGCCGAAGTCGGTGGGGACCAACGGGCACGACGATCCGGCGTCGTGGGAGCTCGAGCTCAACCCGGCGGGGTGTGACCGACTCGTTGAGGAGCCGGACATCTTCACGCTCACGCCGGGGCAGTTCGGCGGCACGCTCAGCTGGTACGCCTCGCCCCGGCCGGACGCCGAGCACACCGACGGCCTCATGGCGGAGGATGCCGCCTGGGTGCTCGAGCGCTGCGCCCGCCGCCGCGACCGGCCGTTTTTTCTCGCCGTGGGATTCTTCCGGCCGCACACCCCCTACGTCGCGCCGAAGGCGCCCTGGTTCGGCCTCTACCCGGAGCGGGAGATGCCCGTGGTGACGGGTGTCGCCGAGGATCAGGCGGATCTGCCGCCCGCCGCGCTCGGTTCCTACAAGAAGGAGCAGGACGCGCTGACCGACGACCTCCGCCGCCGGGCCCTGCAGGCCTACTACGCGAGCATCAGCTTCATGGACGCGCAGGTCGGCCGCGTGCTCGACGCGCTCGACCGGCATGGACTCGCCGACGACACCGTCATCGTCCTCACCAGCGACCACGGGTACCACGTCGGCGAGCACGGCCTCTGGCAGAAGATGAGCCTCTTCGAGGAGAGCGCCCGCGTGCCGCTGCTCGTGGTCGCGCCCGGCCGCGCACGGCCGGGGGGCGTGGCGCGGGCGCCGGTCTCGCAGGTCGATCTCTTTCCCCCGCTCGCCGCCCTCTGCGACGTGCCGGCCCCCGACGCGCTCCAGGGCCAGAGCCTCGTGCCCATGCTCGAGGATCCGACCCGCGAAGGGCGGAACTGGGCCCTCACGCAGGTGGTGCGCGGGTCGGCCCTGGGGCGGATCACGCGCTCGCTCGATGCCGGCGGCCGCGGCAAGCGATTCTTCGGCTACTCGCTCCGCACGCCGCGCTGGCGGTACACGGAGTGGGACGAGGGGCGCGAGGGGCGGGAGCTGTACGACCACGACGCCGATCCGCGCGAGCTCGTGAATCTCGCCGAGCGGCCGGAGCAGGCCGAGCAGGTGGCCACGCTCGCGCGTCAGCTGCACGACGCCGTGGCGACGACATTGCCCCCCTCGGGTGAGCCCCCCGCCCTCCGCGACGACCTCTGGTCGCCCCTGCTCGTGCCCTGACGCGCGCGGCGGCAACGCCGCATCCGTCCTACGGCAGCGGCCTGCCGAAGGGATCGAGCGGCGACTCCACGCGCACCTTGTCGGGACCGCCGGCGAGTGCGACGAGATCGGGCAGGTCGTACGCGAGGAGCGCGCCGTGCACCACGTTGACCGCCTGATCGTGGCCGCCGGGCGAGGCGACGACGTCGGCCCATGACGGGACCATGTTGACGAGCCGCACCGACGCGAATCGTTCAGGCTCGAGGGCCGCGGGTGACGCGGGGCCGCCCGCACGCCCGGTGCACCTCGTCGCGGTCGGCGAGGCGGCGATTCCCGCGCTGCACGCCGCGGCCCTCGAGCCTGAACGATTCGCGTCGGTGCGGCTCGTCAACATGGTCCCGTCATGGGCCGACGTCGTCG
>JBJTBO010000055.1:0-7473 GCA_046091445.1 Planctomycetaceae bacterium
TCATTGATGAGCCCCTTCCAGCCGACGGTGGTGCGCGGCTTCTCGAAGTAGACCCGCATCTCGACCAGCAGCCGGTCCTGCACCCGCTCCGCGACCCGGCCGAGGCGGGCGGCGTAGTCCCGCGCCGCGGCGGGGTCGTGGATCGAGCAGGGGCCGACGATCGCCATCACCCGTCGATCCGATCCGTCGAGCACCCGCTCGACGGCGCGACGCCCCGCCTCGATGGTCTGCGCCGCCGCGTCATCGAGCGGCAGCACCGCGCAGAGCCGTGCCGGCGGGACGAGCGGCTCGAGGCTCCGGATCCGCAGGTTCGAGGTGGAGGGATGCTGGCTGGCCGCCGGCCGGGCGATGGTCGGATTCATGTCTCAACTCTACCCCACGGGCCGCCCCGCCGCCTGCCGCCGGTCACGGCGCCGCCGCGCCCATGGGATGCGCGGGAGGGGTTTGACCGGCCGGCGCGCCGCTGGTTCAATCGCCGCCGGTCGGGCAGCGCGGCGCCGGCCGCTCGAGGAGCGGTTCGCGACGGCACCCGCGGACGGGAAGGAGCTCGCACCGTGACCAGCAGTGTCCCGACGAAGCACGTCTTCGTGACCGGCGGCGTCGTCAGCTCGCTCGGCAAGGGCCTGACGAGCGCCTCGATCGGCATGCTCCTCGAGGCCCGCGGGCTGCGGGTGCGCCTCCAGAAGCTCGATCCCTACATCAACGTCGATCCGGGCACGATGAGCCCGTATCAGCACGGCGAGGTGTACGTGCTCGACGACGGGAGCGAGACCGACCTCGACCTGGGTCACTACGAACGGTTCACCTCCACGCCGCTGACCCGTGAGAGCAACTACACCACCGGGCAGATCTACCTGTCGGTGATCAACAAGGAACGTCGCGGCGAGTTCCTCGGCAAGACGGTGCAGGTGATCCCGCACGTCACCAACGAGATCAAGGAGGTGGTGCGGCGGCTCGCCGGCCCCGGGACCGACGTGGTGATCACGGAGATCGGCGGCACGGTCGGCGACATCGAGAGCCTGCCGTTCCTCGAGGCGATCCGGCAGATTCCGCTCGAGGTGGGGCGCGAGAACGGCATGTTCATCCACCTGACGCTCGTGCCGTATCTCAAGGCGGCCGGGGAGCTCAAGACGAAGCCCACGCAGCACTCCGTCGGCATCCTCCGACAGATCGGCATCCAGCCCGACATCCTCGTCTGCCGCACCGAGCGGGCGCTCGACGTGGCGGACCGGGAGAAGATCGCGCTCTTCTGCAACGTGCCGCTCGACGCGGTGATCGAGGAACGCGACAAGGACTTCTCGATCTACGAGGTGCCGCTGTCGCTCCAGGGCAACCGGATCGACGAGATCCTCCTCCGGCGATGCGGCCTGCAGGCCCCGCAGGCCGATCTCGACGAGTGGCACGACATCCTCCACCGGCTCCGCAATCCCGAGCACGAGGTGTCGATCGCGCTCGTGGGGAAGTACGCCGAGCACCGGGACGCCTACAAGAGCATCTACGAGGCGCTCGACCACGGCGGCATCGCCCACCGCACGCAGGTGCGGGTGCAGCCGATCAAGAGCGAGGAGATCGAGCGCGAGGGGGCCGAGCGGCTGCTGGCCGGCTTCGACGGGCTCATCGTGCCGGGCGGATTCGGGGAGCGCGGCATCGAGGGGAAGGTGGAGGCGGTGCGCTTCGCCCGCGAGCGCCGCCTGCCGTTCCTGGGCATCTGCCTGGGCATGCAGTGCGCCGTGATCGAGTCCGCGAGGAACGTCGCCGGCCTCGCCGCCGCGCACTCGACCGAGTTCGCCCGCGACACCCCGCATCCCGTGATCTGCCTCATGGAGGAGCAGCACGGCGTCGTGCAGAAGGGGGGCACGATGCGGCTCGGCGCGCAGCCGTGCGTGCTCGCCGACGGCACGCGTTCGGCGGCGGCGTACGGACGCGAGTCGATCTCCGAGCGGCATCGGCACCGCTACGAGTTCAACCCGAAGTACCGCGAGGTGCTCGAGGCGTCCGGCCTCGTCATCGCCGGCACGAGTCCCGGCGGCGATCTCGTGGAGATCGTGGAGCTCGCCGACCATCCGTGGTTCGTGGCCGTACAATTCCATCCCGAGTTCAAGAGCAAGCCGACGGCGGCCCACCCGCTCTTTGCCGGGCTGGTGGCGGCCGCCGTGGAGCGGCACGCCGGCAGCGCGTGGGTGACGGAAGGATGAGGCGACCGGACGGCCCCGGTCGCCGGGGACGCACCGCCGAAAAAGGTGTGGACGAGGGAGGGGCAGTCGTGAGCAGCGATGCGGGTGATGGTTCGGGCGACGTCGGCGCCGACGAGATCGCCGCCGCGATGGAATCCGGCGTCGCGCCTCCGGCGACGTTCGAGTTCCTCGTGCAGACGCTCTTCACGCAGGCGCTCATGGCGCTCGGCAGGATTCCGAACCCCATCACGAAGCAGACGCATCGCAACGTGGTGACGGCGAAGCACTTCATCGACACGCTGACGATGCTCGAGGAGAAGACGCGGGGCAACCTGTCGGCCGACGAGCGCCGGCTCCTCGACGAGATCCAGCACCAGCTGCGGCTGCAGTTCGTGGAGGGCACGCGATGATCCCATGCCTCCGGCCGTCCCGGTCGGTCCTGATCGCGTCACTCGCTGCCGCGGTCTTCGCGGCCCGGGGCACGTCGGCCGAGGTCCGTTTCGAGCGGCTCGACGACCGCGTCGCCGTCAGCATCGACGGAAAGCCCTTCACCGCCTACGTCTTCCAGGGACACCCGAAACCGATCCTCTTCCCGCTCATCGGCCCGACGGAATCGGGACTGACGCGGCAGTATCCGGTCGTCGAGGGCGTGGCGGGCGAGGCGAAGGATCATCCGCACCATGAGTCGTTCTGGTTCACGCACGGCAGCGTCAACGGCCACGACTTCTGGGCGTCGCACCCGCTCGCCGCGAAGGCCGAGTCGCGCGCCGGTCCCCGGATCGAGCACGGCTCGATCGTGCGCACCGAGGCGGGCGCGCCGGGCGTCCTCGAGGCCACGGCACGCTGGCTCGCCGGCGACGGCCGTGTCGTCTGCACCGACACCCGGCGACTCGTCTTCGGAGGCGGGGCGGGGGTGCGGACGATCGACCACTCGATCACGATCCACGCCGATCACGGCCCCGTCACATTCGGCGACACGAAGGAGGGCACCTTCGCCCTGCGGGTGCATCCGGCGCTCCAGCCCACGGATGCCAACGGCTCGACCGGAGCGACGGGCCGCATCGTCAACGCGGCGGGAGACGTGGACGGCGCGGCGTGGGGAAAGGCCGCCCGCTGGGTCGACTACTCAGGCACGGTCGATGGCCGCGCGGTCGGCGTGGCGATCCTCGACCATCCGGCGAACCTCCGCCACCCGACGTACTGGCACGCCCGCGAGTACGGGCTCTTCGCCGCCAATCCGTTCGGCGTGAACGACTTCACGAAGGCCGCCCCGGGGGCCGGCGCGCACACGATCCCGTCCGGCGGGGCGCTGACGTTCCGCCACCTCGTCGTGCTCCACGAGGGGGACGAGGCGGCGGCCGACATTGACGCCCGGTGGCGCGCGTGGTCGGCGGCGGCGGACGCGGTTCCGCAGGCCGCGCCATGAGCGAGGCCGCCCTTCTCGATGGGAGACGGCTGGCGACGCACATCGAGGAGTCGCTGCGGGCCGAGGTGGCGACCTTCACGACGATGGTGGGCCGGCGGCCGCGGCTCGTGGTCGTCCTCGTCGGCGACCAGCCGGCGAGCGCGTCGTACGTGAAGGCGAAGGCGCAGGCGGCGGCCCGCGTGGGCATCGACGCGGTCGTCGTGCCGGTGGCCGAGACGGCTTCCACCGCCGATCTCGTGCAGCTCGTCGCGCGGATCGCCCGTGAGGAGAGCGATCCTGCCGACGGCATCCTCGTGCAGCTGCCGCTCCCCGCGCGGGTGGATGCCACGGCGGTCCTCGATGCCGTCCCGCCGGATCGTGACGTCGATGGGTTCCATCCGGAGAACGCCGGGCTCCTCTCGCAGGGCAGGCCGAGGTTCATTCCGTGCACCGCCGCCGGCGTGCAGCGGATGCTCATCGACGCCGGAATCGAAACCGCCGGACGTCACGCCGTGATCGTCGGCCGGAGCGACATCGTGGGCAAGCCGCTCGCGTTGCTGCTCGCCTCGCGCGGCACATCCCTGCCCGGGATGCCGGCCATCGGGGGCGATGCCACCGTGACGATCTGTCACTCCCGCTCGCGCGACCTTGCCGGCGAGACACGTCGGGCCGACATCCTGGTCGCGGCCGCCGGCCGACCCGGGCTCATCACGGCCGACATGGTGAAGCCCGGCGCCGCGGTGGTCGACGTCGGCACCAACCGGGTGGACGGCCGGCTCGTCGGGGATGTCGCCTTCGAGGCGGTCCGGCGGGTGGCCGGCTGGATCTCCCCGGTCCCGGGCGGCGTGGGGCCGCTGACGGTGGCGATGCTCCTCTCGAACACGCTCCTGGCCGCCGAACTGCGGCTCGGCAGGCGGTCCTTTTCGGCCGCAACGCGGCCTTGAGCGACGGCCCCGTCCTCCCTATCTTCCCGCCCCTGCCGGCGTGCGCGCCGGGCCGTTGCACCGGCGGCACGAGCGGTGACGAGGGACGGGCGGCCCATGCATTACTTCCTGAGGGCGCTGCGTGAGGCCGCGAAGAGCTGGCCGCTGCTCGTCGCGGCCATGGCCTGCTCGGCCGGCGTCGCCGTGCTCTGGGGGGCGAACATCGCCGCCCTCTTTCCGATCATCGAGGTGACCCTGCGCGGCGACTCGCTCCAGTCGTGGAACGACTCCCGGGTCGAGGCCGCGGAGCGGAGGCTCGAAACCGGCCGGGCCGAATCCGCGGTCCTGGAGGCCCGCCTGACCGACTCGGGCATCGATCCCGACACCGCCGCGCGGGCCCGCCGGCGGGTGCAGGCGCTCGCCGCCGGTGCGGAGGCCGACCGGGCCGTGGTCGCGGGCGGCCGCCGCCTCGCGCCGTGGCTGGAGCGGTTCGTGCCGCGCGACGCCTTCCGCACGGTGCTCCTCATGGTGGCGCTCGTGGTCGTGAGCACGTTCCTCAAGCACGCGCTCTTGCTCACGAGCACCATGCTCGTCTCCTGGGTGGCGATGAACATCTCGCGCACCATCCGCATCAAGATCTTCGACAAGGCGCTGTCGCTCGACCGCGCCCAGTTCATGCGGCACGGCTCGGCGGGCTTCATGGCGCAGGTGACGAGCACCTCCGAGATGCTCGCCAGCGGCATCACGAGCGTCTACGGCGGGGCGGTCACCGAGCCGCTGAAGATCATGGCCTGCCTGGGCTGCGCCCTGGCGGTGTCGTGGCGGCTCACGCTCGCCTGCCTGCTGCTCGCCCCCGTCGTCGGGTTCCTGATGGTCTGGCTCAACCGCCGCGTGCGCGCGATCTCGAAGAGCATCCTCGCGCGGTCGCGGGCCTTCCACCACGTGCTCCTCGAGGCGCTCAACAACGTGCTCACCGTGCAGGCCTACACGATGGAGGACTTCGAGCGCCGGCGGTTTCGCGCCTGCACGAAGGACATGCTGCGGCACGGCATGCGGCACGCCTTCTACCACGCACTCGCCAACCCGATCACGGAGATCCTCGGCATCGGCATGGTGGCGACGTCGATCGCCATCGGCGCCTGGCTGGTCATCAACCGCGAGACGCAGATCCTCGGCATCACCATCACGGAGCAGCCGATGACGGTGCCGGGCATCATGATCTTCTTCGGCTTCCTCATCGGGGCGAGCGACCCGGTGCGGAAGCTCTCGGGCGTGATCACCGGATTCAACGTGGGCACCGTCGGCGCCCAGGCGCTCTACCCGCTCCTCGACACGCCGTCGAAGCTCGTCGACGCCGCCCACCCGCGGCCTGTCGCGTCGCCCCATCGCGAGATCCGGCTGGAGAACGTGTCGTTCGGGTACGACGGCGCCGACACCGTGCTCCGCGAGGTGAGCCTCTCGATTCCCTTCGGTGAGCGGGTGGCGATCGTGGGTCCCAACGGCGGCGGCAAGAGCACGCTCGTCAACGTCATCTGCCGCTTCTACGACCCGACTGAGGGCCGGGTGCTCCTCGACGACGTGCCGCTGACCGAGATCGCCCTGGCCGACCTGCGCGGCCGCCTCGCGATCGTCACCCAGCAGACCGAGCTCTTCAACGAATCGATCCTCTACAACATCCGGTACGGACGCTGGGACGCCACCGAGGAGGAGATCGAGGCGGCGGCCCGCAAGGCCCACGCCCACGACTTCATCGCCGACTTCCCCGACGGCTACCGCACGATGGTGGGGCCCAACGGCTTCCGTCTTTCGGGCGGCCAGCGGCAGCGCATCGCGCTGGCCCGCGCGTTCCTCCGGGACGCCGAGATCCTCGTGCTCGACGAGGCGACGAGCCAGATCGACGTGGAGAGCGAGCGGCTCATCCACGAGGCGCTCGCCCGCTACGTCGAGAACCGCACGGTGATCATGATCACGCATCGCGCGAGCACGCTCGCACTCGCCGACGCGATCATCGAGGTGGACCACGGGCGTGTCACGAAGCGACCGGCCCGGCAGCAGGCCGCATGAGCCGCCATCGGGCCGGCGCGGACGTGCCCGTGCCCGCTCACGGCCTCCCGAGGCGGTCGTTCCAGCGCGCGGCGTCACGGGGCTCGTAGCGGGCCGGTTCGAAGCTGTCGCGGACGATGGCCCGCACCTGACGCAGATCGACCGAGCCATCCCGCCCGAGCAGCTGCACGAGCAGGTTGCCGATCGCGGTCGCCTCGACGGGACCGGCGATCACCGTGCGGCCCGTCGCATCGGCGAGCATCTGGCAGAGCAGGCGGTTCTGGACGCCGCCCCCGACGACGTGCACCCGTGAGACGCGACGACCGAGCAGGCCGTCGAGTTCGCCGAGCGTGCGACGAATCGCCACGGCCACGCTCTCGAGCGCGGTGCGCACGACGGCCGCGGTGCTCTCCGGCACCGGCTGTCCCGACGCCCGCGCCAGCGCGCGGATCGCCTCGGGCATGTCGGGCGGGGCGACGAGCGAGGGATCGTTCGGGTCGACGAGCGTGACCAGTGGCGGCGCCTCGGCTGCCAGCGCGGTCAGCTGGTCCCAGGTCCAGCCCTGTCCGGAACGCTGCCAGGCGGCACGGCACTGCTGCACGAGCCAGAGCCCGCTGACGTTCTTGAGCAGGCGCGTCGTGCCGCCGACGCCCCCCTCGTTCGTGAAGTTCCGCGCGAGGCATTCGGGGGTGACCAGCGGCCGATCCAGCTCGGCACCCACGAGCGCCCCGGTGCCGAGGCTGACGTAGCTCCAGTCCGGCCGCCCGCTGGGCGGATCGGCCGCGGGCACGGCAGCCACGGCGCTGGCGGTGTCGTGCGAGCCGGGCAGGATGACGCGGGCCGACGTGAGGCGCGTGTCGGCCGCCACGTCGCCGCGGAGCGGCCCGAGCGACGTGCCCGGCTCGATGACGGGAGCGAAGGGGTGTCG
>JBJTBO010000056.1:0-5524 GCA_046091445.1 Planctomycetaceae bacterium
GGTGAGGCGACCCACGGGGCGTGGGGCCCCGAGGGTCTGGGCCGCGGACGTGAAGGGCTCGGCGGTGTCGATCGCGGGGGGCTGCGAGCCGTGCGCCGTCAGCCCCTCGGGACGCGTGCGCGCGAGAATCGTCGGGGCATCGACGAGCGACGCCAGGCGGTCGTGCAGGCCCTGCCCATCCTCGATCGCGGGAAACCACACGGGCAGGAGGTCGGGCGCGAAGGTGACGAACTCCAGGAACACGGCGATGAATTCGGCGAGCACCGTCCGCGTGCCGTCCCCTTCGCGGACGCGTCCCTCCTGAACGAGGACGCTGCGTGCCTCGTCGAAGGCGGTCTCACCGACGTCGTGCACGAGCCGCGCGAAATCCTCGCCAGCGGCCGCGTGGGTCGCGAGGCAGTGCCGTGCGGCGATGTCGAGGCAGCCGTGGTAGAGCCGGCGCCAGTATTCGCGGAGGAGCCCGGCGCTATCGCCGGCGGTCAGCGGCGCGGGATCGGGGCGGGCGACGAGGAGGATCGTCTCCGGACACCGCTCGGGCAGGGCCCACACGTCGTCGGCCAGTTCGAGCAGGCGCGCCGGCGAGAGCGCGATGCTCTCGCGATGCGGCACCCGCGCGACCAGCAGCGGCAGGTCGAGATCGGCCCGGATGATCCGGCGGACCACCCGCGGAGAGGCGAAGACGGCTTCCGGCACCGCCGCGCGCAGGCCCTGCTCGATCCCGAGGACGGTGAGGGCGTTGGTCGGATCGTTCATCCGTCACGCGACCGCGGGCATCAGAGCCCCGCGGCGCCGGTCGTTTCCTGCTGCCGTTGGGCCTTCTTGGCCGGAAACTCCACGACGACGACCGCCTTCGCCTCGGGATCGTAGGCCCACTCCTGATAGTAGGGGAGCATCGGCAGGGCGAGGCCGTCCGGCTCGCCCGGCGCGATGATGCGACTCATGAACTCCTCGTAGGTGGCCGGCATGCTGCCGTGCTCGGCCTGGTGGAGCTGCATCTTCTGCGTGACCGCCAGCGCCCCGATCTTTCCCACGCTCGTGCGGTACGCATCGGCCGCGACCTCGAGCCCCGACGACGTGATGGAGGTCTCGGCGAGCACGCCGCCCTCGGCAAGCGCCTGCGAGAGCGGGAGCACGTTTTGGGTCGTCTTGCGCAGCGTCTCCCGGGTTGCGATCGGGGGCTGCGTGGCTGACGGGGCCGGCGGCTCGGCACAGCCCCCGATCAGCAGTCCGACGACGCCCGCGACGATCGACGACGAGCGAACCTGTGGCGACATGGGGACCGGCTCCGGGATGGCTCGAGAATATTGGGTGGCGGACCGGGGCACCGTCTCCCACCGTCCGACCCTCCGCCGCAGTATCGACGCAGCCGATGACGTGCGGCAAGCGCGACCGGTCGCCGCCGCGGGTGAGGCGCGGCACCCGGGGGCATGCGCTCGCTCAGCGGCCGCGGGCGATCGGCTCGCTGCACAGGTTCGCGAACAGCTCGACGCATCGTGCGGCCTGCATGGCGTCGGCCGTGAGATGGCGGAGCGTGCCGGACGGATCGGGCACGAACCGGGGGCCGCCGTCGTCCTCCCCGACGACGCGGCCCGGTGCCGAAAGCCCGAAGAAGCCGCGATCGGGCCGCACCACCGCGAGGACGCTCGTGAGATCCCACGTCGGCCGGGCATGGGGGGGTGGCTCGTGGGCGATGTACGAGTCGGCGAGGGGGTGCCGGGCCACCCAGCGATAGTCGCGCTCGATGCTCACCGCCGGATAGGGCATCGCGATGCCGATCTCGTAGCCGCTCCAGAGGATCGGCGTGGGCCATTCCGCCGCGACCTTGCGTGCCGCCGGCACGTCGATCACGACGTTGTATTCCACGTGGCGTTTGCCATCGACGGGCGTGAAGGCGCCCGCCATCACCGAGAGCAGCCGCACCTTCGCGGCGGCGAGGTCGCGACCGGACAGCGGCGAGACGTCGTCGGGTGGCGAGTCGAGCAGGCGGGCGAGGTTCGTCGAGAAGCCGACCTGCACGATGACGACCGACCCGTCGGGGCGACCCGCGAGCGTCTCGCGCAGGAGCCGCACCGCCTCCGGCGCCGTCGCACCGTCGAGATCGTGCGGGTAGACGAGTGCGCCGTTCTCGCGCGCTTCGGCCAGCCGCAGGAATTTCCCGGGGCCCGGCGTCGGGCCCCCGCGCACGATGCCGATCGGGATGTCGGGCCGACCGTAAAACGTGTTGACGGCATCGGTGAAGGCGACCGCGAGCGGCTCGTCCTTCGTGATCGTGACGGCGAGCAGCCGGCATTCACCCCGCGATTCGAGCGCATGGATGAGCCCGAGGGCGAGCACGTCATCCACGTCATTGCCGATGTCGGTGTCGAAGACGAGATCGACGGGGGGCGGCACGACGCCCGCCGGTGTGGCATCCGCGCCGGCGCCAGTTGACGCGGTCATCGCGAGCACGAGCAGCACGAGCGGGCGGATCGAGCAGGGTGACGGACGAAGCGACGGCATGAGCGGAGAATCTCCCGGGAGGCTATGGTTCCGTGAATGAAACAAGATCGCATCTCATGCAATTCTCATAGACGACACGTTCGACTGAGGTGAAGCACGCCATCGGAGATCGGCAGATGTCGCCGCCGCGAGGTCCGCAAGAATACTCGGTCCCGCCACAGCGACCGCTCGGTCAGGAAGCACGCCGCCCCGGTGGAATCTCAAGCCTACCGTGCCGATGCTCCACACATCGAAGATGCGTTCAAGATGTATGATGCCGGAGCTTTGGGGAAACGGTGGACCGCCGTTTCCGTCGGGCTCGGTGTGCGTGGCAACGACGTCTGGAGCAGGAAGTATGAATCCTCGATTCGGTGATATGCGTTGTGGTCGTTTTACGGTGCCACGGCCCGGTGCATGGATATTAGTGGCTGCGATACTCGTCGGTGCCATCGGCAGCGCCAGCGCGGCCGATGAGCGCGACGCCGGCCTCGATCCCTACGTGCGGGCTCCGGGCGAGGTGGCCGGGTCGCTCAAGTGCGTCGGCTCCGACACGATGAACAACCTCGTCGCCCTCTGGTCGGAGGGCTTCAAGAAGCACTACCCGAGCGTGCGCGAGGCGATCGAGGGCAAGGGGTCGGCATCGGGGCCGCCCGCCCTCACCGAGGGCACCTGCACGTTCGCCCCGATGAGCCGCGATTGGAAGCCCACCGAGGTGGACACGTTCAAGGCGAAGCACGGCTATGTTCCCGTCGTCGTGCCGACGGCCATCGACATGCTCGCCGTCTACGTGCACAAGGACAACCCGCTCGAGTCGCTCTCGCTCCAGCAGGTCGACGCGATCTTCTCGAAGAACCGCACCGGCGGCGCGAGCGCCGACATCCGCACGTGGGGCGATCTCGGCCTCACGGGCGAGTGGAAGGATCGGCCGATCAGTCTCTACGGCCGCAATGCCACGAGCGGCACCTACGGCTACTTCAAGGAGCACGCGCTCTTCCAGGGCGACTTCAAGCCGACCGTGAAGGAGCAGCCGGGCAGTTCGGCCGTCGTGCAGGCGGTGGCGAGCGACCTCTACGGCATCGGCTACAGCGGGATCGGCTACCGGACGGCCGGGGTCAAGCCGCTGGCCCTCGCACCCCGGTCCGGCGGCAAGGTGATTCCGCCAGAGGATGCGTTCGCCTACAGCGGCGAGTACCCGCTGGCCCGCTTCCTGTACCTGAGCGTCAACCACAAGCCCGGAACCGCGCTCGATCCGCTGCGTCGCGAGTTCCTGCGGTACGTGCTGAGCGCGACCGGGCAGGCCGACGTCAAGAAGGACGGCTACCTGCCCGTCACGGGGGCGATCGCCCGCCGGGGGCTCGCCGCGGCTGGTGCCGACGCGAAGTGACCCGGGTTCGGGTGGTCCTGGCCGGGAGGTGAACGCCCGTCCAAATTGCCTCTTGTCGCGCGGGCCTGCAGCCGATACTATACACGCATTCAGTGTACGGTTTCGTGGCAAATCGCTCGATTCATGGTGGTGACGCAGCCACCCCGACGGGATGCCGGGAGACCCAGCAGGCTCGAGGAGGTAGGCGTCATGGTCACGGCAGTTGCGGCAGTCACGGCGGTCACCGAGGCTCACTCGGCATCAGCGAACGGAGCGAGCGGACGAATGGGCAAGCAGAAAGATGACCGGAAGGACGAGCGGGAGGGGGGCAAGGAGGGCGGCAAAGGCCGCAAGGCCGGCAAGAGTGGCGGCTCGTTTCTCGACGACAATCCGGCACTGCGCACCACGCTCTCGCAGATCGAGAAGGAGTTCGGGACGGGCTCGATCATGCCGCTCGGGGTGGAGCAGCGGGCTCCGATCGAGGGCATCTCGTCGGGAAGCCTGTCGGTCGACCTCGCGCTTGGCGGCAAGGGGTTTCCCCGCGGCCGGATCATCGAGGTGTTCGGACCCGAGTCGTCAGGCAAGACAACGCTCGCGCTGCATGCCGTCGCGTCGGCCCAGCGGGCAGGAGGTATCGCGGCCTTCATCGACGCCGAGCACGCGCTCGACCCGAGCTGGGCGAAGAAGCTGGGCATCGAGCTCGACTCCCTGCTCGTGAGCCAACCGACGAGCGGCGAGGAGGCGATGCAGATCGCCGAATTGCTCATCAAGTCGAATGCGGTGGACATCATCGTGGTCGACTCCGTCGCGGCCCTCGTGCCGCAGAAGGAGCTCGACGGCGAGATCGGCGACTCGTTCGTGGGACTGCAGGCGCGGCTCATGAGCCAGGCCATGCGGAAGCTCACCGGCGCCATCGCGAAGAGCAAGACGACCGTGATCTTCATCAACCAGATCCGCGAGAAGATCGGCGTGATGTTCGGCAGCCCGGAGACCACTCCCGGTGGCCGGGCTCTGAAGTTCTATTCGTCGTGTCGGATCGACGTCCGGCGGATCGGAACGCTCAAGGACGGCGAGGATGTCGTCGGCCAGCGCGTGAAGGTGAAGGTGGTCAAGAACAAGGTCGCCCCGCCGTTCCGCGTGGCCGAGTTCGACATGATGCATGCCGACGGCATCAGCGTGGAGGGAGATCTGCTCGACCTGGCCATCGCGGCCAAGCTCGTGGACAAGTCGGGCACGTGGCTGCGGTACGGCGAGACGCACCTCGGCCAGGGCAGGGAGCGGGCGCGGGCGTTCCTCAAGGAGAACCCCGCCGTCGCCAAGGAACTCCGTGAGAAGATCCTCGCGGCGAAGGATACGGTCCTCGCGGTCGCCAGCGACGGCGCCGACTGAGCCTTCTCGACCATGCTGGAACCGATCCTCCGGGTATAGTGGTCGGCCCGTCACCCGACGGGCCGACCATCCCGGTCACCATCCCGGTCGGTGTTCGCCTTCATGAACCGTCCCGCATCGGGGCCACCGGCCCCGAATGGCGGGCCGGCCGCGAAGGCTCCAGCATGAAGGTCCCTGCATGAAGGCTGATGAACTGCGCGAGGCCTACCTCGCCTTTTTCGAATCGAAAGGCTGCGTCCGCCGGCCGAGCGACGTGCTCGTGCCCCGCTGGGATCCGTCGGTGCTCTTCACGCC
>JBJTBO010000057.1:0-14083 GCA_046091445.1 Planctomycetaceae bacterium
GACGACCTCGACGGCACGGTGCGGCACGAACTCATCTATCACGACGCCGGGGCGACGACGCCCGAGATCCTCTCGGTCGAGGAGATCACGCGGCTCATCCGCGAGGCCGGCCGTGAGCCGGTCGAGCGGGACACGCTCTACCATCGCGTCGAGCGGGATGGCACGACCTGGCGGACGGGAGCCTCGCTGGCCGGGGGACGCTGAGCCTGGCGCGGGGCACACGCTTCGCCGCCAGCCGGCCGCTCCGGTCCGCGGCCCCTTTCGGGGCCGACGCGTCGCATCGCCGGAGGCATGGGGCGCGTCCCGTTTGGCCCGGGGTGAGGTAGAGTGCCGTGCATGGCACTCCTCCACGCACGCGTCATGCCGTCGTCACCGATGCGCCCTGCCGCGACGCTCCTGGCCGCGTGCGGCCTCGCGTGGTGGGGCTTCGGTCCGGGCCGGTGGGTGGCCGACGAGCCGACGCTGGATGCCGAGGTGGCCGTCACCGCCGTGGTGTCTCCGACCGACGCGTACTTCGAGCATGCCCGCAGGCGCGATGGTCAGGTGTCCGCCGCCGCGCTGGGCCGGCGATTGCTGCGCGTCCATGCGGAGGACGCCGACGTGCTCGACACCCTCGCGTGGGGCATCCTCACGGACGACACGCTTCGCCATCGGGACCTGCCGCTCGCGCTCGATGCGTCACGTGCGGCCCTCGCCGCCACGGGAGGCGAGGATCTCGACGTGCTCGAAACCCACGCGCGGGCCCTCTTCGAGAGCGGGCGCCGTGAGGAAGCGGTCGCGGTTCAGCGCCGGGCGGTCGAGCGGTGCGAGGATCCCTCGACGCGGCTGGCGTTCGAGGAGGTGCTGAGGGCGTACGCCGATCCGCCACCGGGGCCCGGCACCACCGACGAGGAACGCATCCGTGCGATCGAGCAGGCGGCGCTGGCGCTCGTCGATGCGGGCAGGGCGGTGTCGGTGGCCGATCTGCTCGATCGCACGTCGAGCGAGCCGTGCGCGGTGGAGATCTCCCGACCGGCCGAGAAGCCGTGCCCGGCCGAGTCGCTCTACGAGCGGGTGCGGCCGAGCGTCGTGGTGATGGCCGCCCTCGAGCCCGACCTCGAGACCGGCGAACTCGAGGTGTCGCTCGCCACGGGATTCGTGGTGCACGCGTCGGGGGTGGTGGTCACCAACTTCCACGTGATCGACGTGCCCGAGTCGCCGGTCCTCGTGGCCATGACCGCCGACGGCGTGGTCCATGCGGTGACGAGCGTCCTCGCCGTGAGTCCCCTCGCCGACATCGCCGTGTGCCGGCTCGACGGCCGGCACGACCTCCCCGCCCTGGCCTTCAACACGGCCGCTCGTCCCGGCCTGCACCTGCACGCCCTGAGCCATCCCGACGCCGCCTTCTGGTCGCTCACCGACGGCATCCTGTCGCGGTTCTTCGTGCTGCGCGAGGACGGGCTCGCGCGCACGATGTTCACCACGACGGCTGATTTCGCCGTCGGTTCGTCTGGGGGTCCTCTGCTCGACGAGCGGGGCAACGTCGTCGGCATGGTGTCGAGCACGCTCGCGATCTATGCGGCCGAGGGGAGCGCGCGCCGCAGCGCGCGCACGGACGTCCGCGGGCGGGCCCGCGCCGTGCCGCGGAAGGCCGCGCGGATTCCCGCAGCGGTGCATCCGGACCTCGAGCCGCCCGCGGGGGACTTCCAGATGGGGCTCACCATGTGCGTGCCGGCTGCCGACAGCCTCGCGCTGCTCGGCGCGAAGCCCTGAGGCCGCTCCGGCCCGGAGGCGTCAGCCGACGCGGCCGAGGCCGAGGGTCGGCCCCCAGCGATCGATGATGACGCGCCGCAGCCGCTCGAGCGCGGGGTCGGCGAGCCCCGGATCCCGTTCGAACATGTCGATCGCGTCGCGGCGGGCTTCCGCCACCACGTCCATGTCGTGCACGAGGTCGGCGAGGTAGAGCGGAGGGGCGCCACTCTGGCGGGTGCCCACGAGGTCGCCCGGTCCCCGCAGGGCGAAGTCGCGCTCGGCGAGTTCGAACCCGTCCGTCGTGGCCACGAAGGCGTCGATCCGGGGATGGGGCTCGTCGACTCCGCCGGTCACGGCGCCGCAGATGCCCTGCAGGCCGCCGCGGGCGACGCGGCCGCGCAGCTGGTGCAGCTGCGCGAGCCCGAAGCGCTCCGCGTCGAGGATCGTCATGATCGTCGCCTCGGGCACGTCGATCCCGACCTCGATCACGCTCGTCGCCACGAGCACGTCGAGCCGGCCCGCCCGGAAGTCGTCCATCACCGCCGCCTTCGCCTTCGCGGGCAGGCGGCCATGGAGCAGCCCGAGCCGGAAGGCCTCGAGCGGGCCGTTGGCGAGCTCCTCGTACGCGGAGGCGATGCTGGCGACCGCACCGCGCGTGTCCTCCACCGCCGGCACGACGACGTAGCCGCGCCGACCGGCGGAGAGCTTGCGGCGGACGAATCCCCACCAGCGGTCGACCTCCGCGGGTCCCACGCGGTACGTCGCCACCGGCTGCCGACCGGGCGGACCCTCGTCGAGCACCGAGACATCGAGGTCGCCGTACACGGCGTGGGCGATGGTGCGCGGGATCGGCGTCGCCGTCAACACGAGGGTGTGCGGATCGGCCTGGCCGTGCTGGAGAATCGCCCGCTGGAGCACTCCGAACCGGTGCTGCTCGTCGATGACCACGAGCGCGAGCCGCCGGAACCGCGCCGACCCACGGACGAGCGCCTGCGTGCCGACGACGATGTCGGCGTCCCCCGACGCGATCCGCGCGAGCGTGCGCTCGCGCCGGGACGCCGCCTGCCCGCCGACCAGCAGGGCGACACGGACGCCGCTGCCCGCGAGCAGGCGTTCCAGCGTCGCGGCATGCTGCCTCGCCAGCAGTTCCGTCGGCGCCATGAGGGCGGCCTGGTGGCGTTCGGGCCTCTCGCCGGGGCGCGCGGCCGCGTCCCCCGTCGGGGGCTGCACGGTCGTGCCGACCGCCGCCAGCATCGCGTAGACGGCGACGGCGGTCTTCCCACTCCCCACATCCCCCTGCACGAGCCGGTTCATCGGCTCCGGGCGCGCGAGGTCGGCGGCGATCTCGCGGCAGACGCGATCCTGGGCCGGCGTGAAGGGGAAGGGAAAGCGGGCGCGAATCCGGCCGTCGAGGCGATGATCGATCACGAGCGGCGTGGCCGACCGCTCCTCGCGCTGGCGCTGACGGTGCATCCGCAGCGAGAGCTGCCGCTTGAGCAGTTCCTGGTAGACGAATCGACGGCGGGCCGCCGCGATAGAGGGCGCGCTCGCCGGCCGGTGCATCTGGCGCAGGGCCTCGCCAATCGGCAGGAGCGACTTCTCCCGCAGCACCGCCTCCGGCAGCGCCTCGGGCCACGCGTCCGCGGCGTGTCGCACCGCGGCCTCGACGGCGATCCGCACGTGCGACTGGAGCACGCCCTCCGCCAACGGATACACCGGCAGCCAGTCGCACCCGTCGGCGACCTCGTCCGCTCCCAGCCAGCGCACCTCGGGGTGCGCGAACTCCCAGCCTCCGCCGACCTCGCGGGGCTGGCCGGCGATCACGATCCTCGTGCCGACCGTGAAGCGTCGCGCGAGAAAAGGCATGCCGAACCAGACGGCACGCACGCGGCCGCCCGCGGTGCAGCCGATCGTGACCACCACCAGTGCGCGGCCCACGGCCGTCGTGCGGGAGGCTACGTCGAGCACCTCGCCGGCGAGGCTCGCGTGCTCCCCCGGCCGGAGCGAATCGACCGCGTGTGCGCCGGAAAAGTCGCGGTAGTCGCGCGGAAAGTGGAGGAGTGCGTCGCGGGCCGTCACGAGCCCGAGCCGGGCGAGCCGTTCGGCCCGCGAAGTGCCGACGCCCGGCAGCCGCACGAGGGGCGTCGCCAGGGGGGCCGTGTCGCGGCCTTCGATGACGCCGGGCGTCCGGGCGGGCGGATCCATGCCCGCAGTGTAGCGGCGGCGTACCCGAGGCATGCGGAACCCGGGCTCCATCGGGGCGCGGGGGAGGTCGGCGTGCCCGCGTGTCAGACGCCCCCGCGCCGCTGCAGGTCGCGGTAGGCCTCCACGGCGAGCTGGTCGCACCGTTCGTTCTCCGGGTGGCCGCTGTGACCCGCGACGTGCGTGAAGCGCACGTCGTGCGCGGTCGCGAGCCGGTCGAGCTCGCGCCACAGGTCCTCGTTCTTGACCGGCACGAGCCGGCCCTTCTCGCGACGACGCCAGCCCTGCTGCTTCCACTTGGGCAGCCACTCGGACAGCCCCGTGCCGACGTACACGCTGTCGGTGACGAGTTCCACCACCGTCGGCCGCTTGAGCTGGCGGAGGCCCTCGACCACCGCCGTCAGCTCCATGCGGTTGTTGGTGGTCTGTGGTTCGGCGCCCGAGTCGCTTGATTCCCGACCCGATTCCGGATGTCGGAGGATGTAGGCCCACCCGCCGGGGCCGGGGTTGCCACTGCACGCGCCGTCGGTGAAGAGCACCACTTCCGCCGCGTCTCGGACTCGTGCCATGGCGATGCATCCGCTCCCGTGCGTTGCCCCAGCGTCCGCTCAGGCGACATCCCTCGACGACCCCTGTGCCACGGCGGGACGATCCCGCCGCCCACCCTCGTCCCCCGCCGGGCTCAGCCGCACCGGCAGCCGCTCGGTGAAGCGGCTGCCGCGACCGAGCTGGCTCTCCACGGTCACGTCGCCGCCCAGCAGACGGCAGAGCTCGCGCACGATCGAGAGCCCGAGCCCCGTCCCCGAAAACTCCCGGGTCATGGCGTCGTCGCGCCCCACGAAGGACCGTCCCTGGCGGAACTTCTCGAAGATGGCCTGACGGTCCTCGTCGGCGATCCCCACACCGGTGTCGGCCACGGCCACCGCGAATTCCTCCCCGCGTGGGCCGCTGCCCCCGGGTGCCGCGGAGACGTCGATGCGTCCCCCCTCCGGCGTGAATTTCACGGCGTTCGACAGCAGGTTCGCCACGATCTGCTGGACCTTGGCCTGATCCTGCTCGACCCGGTCCACGTCGTGGTCGATCGTCAGCGACACCTCGATCCGCTTGCGTTCCGCCAGCGGTCGCACCATGTCGCACTGCGCGGCAAGCACGGACTCGAGGCGGAACGCGACGGGCCGCACCTCCATCTTCCCCGCCTCGATCTTCGCGAGATCGAGGATGTCGTTGATCATCTCGAGGAGCATCCGTCCCGAGGTGCGGATGTTTTCGACGTACCGACGCTGCTTGTCGTCGAGCGCCTGGATCGCCCCCAGCACGTCGGAGAATCCGATGATGCTGTTGAGCGGCGTCCGCAGCTCGTGGCTCATGGTCGCCAGGAAGTCGCCCTTGAGCCGATTCATCTCGTAGAGGTTCAGGTTCGCCCGCGCGAGCTCGTCGACCTTCTCGTCGAGCGCGCCGTTCGCCTTGCGCAGCTCCTCCTGCGATTCGATGAGCCCCCGGAGCATGCGGTTGAAGGCGACGCCGAGTTCCTCGAACTCGTCGGCCGTGTGGATGTCGGCCCGCGCGTCGACGTTGCCATGACGCACCTCCTCGCTCACCTCGCGGAGGTGGGCCAGCGGCTTGACGATCACGTAGCGCACGATCGCGTAGGCGGCGAGCATCGCGAGGAACACCGTGATGATGGCGGTCGCGAGCAGGATCGCGCGGTTCCAGTTGATGGCCTGACGGGTGGCGCGATCGGGCATGATCACCTTGACCACCGTCATCAGTTCGCCGTCGCCGAACGCGCGGGCGTCGGGATGGCCCGCCGTGTCGCCACCACCGTGGCAGACCAGGCAGCGCGTCTGCGCACGCACCGGCTGGTAGTAGTGGTATTCCGCGCCGTCGGTGGTGCGAAACTCACGGTACTCGGCCGTGCCGGCCGGTGGTCCGGTCGCGGACACCTCGGCGGCGGGCGGCGCATGGGACCTGAAGTAGTCGAGCACCGCCTCGTCGAGCCGCTTGTAGCTCGCCCGCTCCTCCGGTGTCGCGTGGGGCCGCAGCAGTCGCCACTCGTACCGCTCGTTCTGCAGCAGCCGCCCGAGGCCGCCGCTCCCGGCGGAGCTGGTGCGGTCTTCCTGCCCATCCCCACGGACGCGGCCCGCGAGATGGTGCTGGAGGAGGATCGCGTCGACGACGTGGCGTCCCGTGCTCCGTGTCGTCGCGTAGACGAGCTGCTCCGTCCGACTGCCGTACCACCAGAAACTTCCGGCGATGAGCGCGAAGAGGCAGATGCCGAAGAGGAAGCGGCACTTCCGCTCGAGGCTGGTCTCGCCGAGGATGTCGGTGAACGAGCGGTAGGGCATGCGGGCGGGCACCGGGACGACACGCGGCGGCCGTCTGGCGGGACGGCGGCCATCCGCGAGAGCGTACCGACTTTGGTGACGGTCCGTGTCGTCACAGCATCTCGACCGGATCCACGTCGACGATCCAGGCGATCCCGTCGGGCGCCGCGAGGCCGTCGGTGGCCCGGCGCACGAGGTCGCGGAGTCGTCGATCCGCCGGGCCATGCACCTGCACGTGGAAGCGATGGCGGTCCCGCAGCCTGGCGATCGGCGCCGGCGCGGGGCCGAGCACGCGGCTTCCGGGCACGCGATCCGCCTCGGTCCGTAGCCGGTCGGCGAGGTGGCCCGTCCAGGCCGCGGTGGCGGCCTCGCTCGCACCCCGCACCACGATCCGCACGATGCCACCGTAGGGCGGGTACGCGAGAGCCTCGCGCACGGGCAGTTCCGTGCGCACGAACGCCTCGTAGTCGTGGGCCGCGGCCGCCCGCAGGGCGGGATGATCGGGGGAGCTGGTCTGCACGACGACGCGTCCCCCGAGCGGGCCGCGGCCGCTGCGGCCCGCCACCTGCGTCACGAGCTGGCACGTCCGCTCCGCGGCGCGAAAGTCGGGCAGGTGGAGCGCGGCATCGGCGTTGACGACGCCCGCGAGCATGACCTGTGGAAAGTCGAGTCCCTTCGCGATCATCTGTGTGCCGACGAGGATGTCGATCCGTCGCTCGCGAAAAGCCTCGAGCGTGCGCTCGTGGCTGCCGCGGGCGCGGGTCGTGTCGGCATCCATGCGGGCGACTGCGGCATCGGGGAAGGCCGCCCGCACCTGGTCCTCGAGGCGTTGGGTTCCGGTGCCGAGGGGGGCCAGCCCGGGCCCGTGGCACTCCGGACAGGGCGCGGGCAGCCGCGTGACCAGTCCGCATCCGTGGCAGATGCCGCGGCCCCGCGGCTGATGGAGCGTCAGGGCGATGTCGCACTGCGGACAGCGGACGGTGTGGCCGCACGCCGGGCATTGCACGAGCGTGGCGAAGCCGCGCCGGTTGAGCAGGAGCATCACCTGGCCGCCGCCGTCGAGTGCCCACCGAATGCCGGCGGCGAGCCGGGGGCTGATCGCGCCGCGGGACCGCGCGCCCCGGTCCCGCAGATCGACCGTGATCACGGCGGGGAGGTGCGTGCCGCCGACGCGGCCGGGCAGCCGGCACATGGTCCACTCGCCGCGCAGGCAGCGCGCGAACGTCTCGAGCGCGGGGGTCGCGGAGCCGAGCACGAGCGGCACGCCCTCCGCGCGGGCCCGCCACTCCGCGACGTCCCGGGCGTGGTAGCGCGGGGCGGTGGCCTGCTTGAACGACGTCTCGTGTTCCTCGTCGATCACCACGAGCCCGAGTCGAGGCGTCGGTGCGAAGATCGCGCTGCGGGCGCCGACCACCACCGGCACGAGGCCGGAGGCGATCTCCCGCCACTGGGCGTGCCGTTCCGCACCCGTGAGGTGGCTGTGCAGCACCGCGACCGCGCCGAACCGTGACCGGAATCGGGAGCAGGTCTGCGGCGTGAGGCTGATCTCGGGGACGAGCACGATCGCCTGCCGTCCCGCGGCCACGGTCTCCTCGACGGCCCGCAGGTACACCTCGGTCTTGCCGCTGGCGGTGACGCCGAAGAGCACGATCGTCTCGTGCCGTCCCTCGAACAACGGGCGACGAATCGCCTCGAGCGCGGCCTCCTGCGACGTCTCGAGCCGCACGGATTCGGTGGCGGGTCGGGCCGCCGTCCGAGGCCGGGGAGCGGGGCTCGCCTCGACGAGCAGGCCGGTTCGAACGAGCCGTGCGACGACCGCACGACTGGCGCCCGCGAGACGGGCGAGGTCCGCGGCCGTCCTCGGCTCGGTCGCGGCGGCGAGCACACGCGCCTGCGAGGGCGTCGGCTTCCGCGCCGCGCTCGCGCCGGTGCCGGCGACGAGCAGGGGATCGCGCCGCGTGCGTCTCCGATTCCTCACCCCGGCGGGCAGGACGGCCTCGAGCACGACTCCGCGGCGCGTCATCCAGCGTTCCGCCATCCACTCGGTCAGTTCGAGCATCCGACGGGAGAGGAGCGGGAAGTCGTCCTCGACCGAGAGGACGGACTTGAGCGGCTGCTGGGGCAGTTCACCGCAGCGGATCGCGACGCAGTACGCCAGCCGCTGACGATCGCCCCGCCCCAGCGGAACCCGAACCCTGCGTCCCGGCTCGACGGCGGCCGCCAGCTCCTCCGGCACGAGGTAGTCGAGGGGCCTGTCGACGCCCGTCGGCAGGACGACCGTGGCGATCATCCCCTGCCGCGTGTCGTGTTCCTCCCAGGCGGGACGGCTCGCGAAAAGCTCCCGCTGGACCGTATGCTCGCCTTCCATGACGTCGAATTAGAGCAGGTCAGGGTCGGGACTCCGGGGCACTGATGCGGATCGGCGTTTTTGGCGGCACGTTCGACCCGGTGCACGTGGGGCACCTCCTCGTGGCGGAGTGCTGTCGCGAGCAGGCGCGACTCGACCGGGTGCTCTTCGTTCCGGCGTCCGTCTCGCCGCACAAGCTCGGCAGTCCCCCCGCGGCGGCGGGCCATCGCCTCGAGATGCTGCGACTGGCGACGGGCGGTCACGATGCGTTCGCGGTCTCGACGCTCGAAGTCGACCGTGGCGGCGTCAGCTTCACCGCCGACACGCTCGCGTCGTTGCACGCGGCGTGCCCTGACGACCGCCTGTTTCTCGTCCTCGGCCCGGACGGCCTCGCCGGTCTGGATCGATGGCACGAGCCGCGGCAGGTGCTGGCGACCGCCGAGATCCTCGCCGTCGAGCGCACGGGGCTCGACGACGTCGCAGCCATGGTCTCGGCCCCTCCCCTGGCGGCGCTGCTCGGGGCGACCGCGGCGGCCGTCGTCGCCAATCGCGTCAGGGTGCCCGCCATCGGCATCCGCGCGAGCGATCTCCGCGCCGCCTTCGCCGCGGGGGGAAGCATCCGCTACCGCACGCCCCGCGCCGTCGAGCGGTACATCGAATCGCACGGGCTCTACCGCGGGCAGTGAGGCGGGCGGCTGCCACGTCGCGGACCGCGGGCCCGTCGTCTCACGAGCGGCGGAGCGCGCGCAGGTGTTGCTCGAGGAGCCGGCTCTTCGGTTCGCCGTCGAGCCGCGGATCATCGGCGATCGCGCGCAGCAGCAGGTCGAGTCGTTCCGCCACGGGCTGCTCGAGGTTCAGCAATACCTGTGGCACGCCCCCCACCTCGCAGCGGCCGCCGAGCAGTTCACCGAGCGGCTCCTCGCGGACCTCATAACCGAGGTCACGAGCAAGCTGGGTCACCTCCGCCAGCAGGCCGAGCGTGTCCGACACGGTCGACGACTCCTTCCCTGACGCAGGTGGCCGGGATCGTGCGCGTCCCCCGGGGCCCGCCGCACAACGCACGGGCTTCAGCGTGGCCACCCGGTGGGCAGGCCGCGTTCCCGACGCCGCTCTTCCATCGCGCGGCGATGCTCGGTGAACCGCGCCCGCTGCTCGGGGGACGTGCTGTCGATCATTCCCTTCATCCAGCGATTGCGCGCCTCGTCTCCGCCGGGAGGACCGCCCGGGCCACCGGGTCCGCCTCCCGGTGGCGGTCCACCCTGCCCACCCGGGCCGGGCGGCGGTCCACCGCCGGGCGGCCCACCACCGAATCCTCCCATCGCGCCGCCACTGGCCTGCATCGCCTTACGGAACATCTCCTCCTGGTCGATCTGTTGGTCGAGGACCGCCCGGCGTTCCGTGGGCGGCGCCTTGAAGTAGTCGTCGAGGCGCTGTCGAAACGCGGTCCGAAACATCCCGCCCCGCGCCTCCATCACCTGCGGACGCAGGTGTTCGGGCAGGGCCTCGACCTTCTCGCGCACGCGGCCCATCGCCGCAAACGCCTCCGTGGCCTCCTCGACCGTCCGCGGCCCGCCGTTGGCTGCGAACTTCTGCTGGGCCTCCGCCTGGAGTGCGAGCACCTCCTTGACCCGGGGATCGGTCGAGAATCGCACCCAGCCGAGGAGCCACGCCACGAGAAAGCACACGAGCGCGAGGCCCGCGAGCACCCAGAGCCACACGAGCGGCGATCGGCCCGTCCCTGCCGACGAAGACGCTTTCCCGCCACCGCGTACCGGATAGGTCGCCGAACTCATCGCGTCGCCTCGCTTACAGGTTGTCGACGTGACCGTCGAGATAGAGGAAGTTTCGCGCCCCTGCCGGGGGCGTCCAGCTGTCATCGACGCTGTTCGTGTCTTCCAGATCGGGCGCCAGGAGCGCCGCGAAGCCCGAGGTATGGAACGGGCCGAATTCGTAGATCACCCAGAGCTTGGACGATGCCAGCGGCGAACCGCTCCGCCGGCCGGTGAGCGCCTCCTCCCGCGTGCGCCCCACCGGTCCCGTCGCATCCTCGCGGATGAGCCGTCGGGCCGGGTATTCGAAGCTCGTGCCCTCGTAGGGCACGTTCGCGTACTCCTCCGGCCGCGCGCCGGCCGGCAGCGCCTGCCACTTCGCCTTGATCTCGTCCGCTTTCGCGCCCGTGCGCTCGAAGTAGATCGTGTCGGATGGGCAGCGGAACGCGGCGCGGTTGTCCTCCATGAAGGAGCCGAGCACCGAGGCGATGCTCGGCCGCACGGGACGCGTGGGCGTGTAGAAGTCGAGTTCCTGGCTCGGCAGCACCGCGGCGACCGGGAAGCGACCGCGCGTCATCCGGTCGAGGTACATGTTCATCGCGAGGCCCACCTGCTTGAGGTTCGACTTGCACGTCGTGCGGCGGGCGGCCTCGCGGGCCGACTGCACTGCGGGAAGCAGCATGCCGATGAGGAGGGAGATGATCGCGATCACCACCAGGAGTTCGATGAGCGTCATGCCCGTCCGCATGGGCGGCGACGGTCGCGCGGCGGCGGGCGGTGAGAGGGACGGGGCAGGATGCATGGTGATGGCCGGCGGGGGTGAGGGTATCGGCTCGGCGACGGCACCCCGCACGGTCCGCCCCTTCGGCAGCGACCGTCGCGCCCGTCGGCGTCCGATCCGTGGAAATTGAACGGTCGAGGGAGCCAATCGGCTCGCCCAGCGGAGTCTACAGGGCCGCCGTGACGGACGACGATAGCACCCGCTGGGGTGCAAGTGTCGGCGGCACAGGCACTTGAGGGCGCGGCCTGCGGCATCCCGGGCGGACGAGAAGGGACCGATGTCGGACGTGAGCGATCCAGCACCGCGCGGAGATGGCCCTGCCACCGAGGGGGGCTCGGCGATGCCGTCCGCGCCGGCCCGGGCGCGGCCGCACGGGTCGGCGGAGACCGCCGAAGCCAGGGAATCGCGGCACGCGGCCGAGATCGCAGGACTCCGCCGGGAACTCCTGGAGGCCCGCAAGCTCGCGAGTCTCGGCGAGCTCATCGGCACGACCACGCACGAGTTCAACAATGCCCTCACCACGATCCTGAATTACGCCCGCCTCGGCCTGCGGCATCGGGACGATGCGACGCGGGACAAGGCGCTCGAGCGCATCCTCTCCGCGGGGACGCGGGCGGCGAAGGTGACCGCCAGCGTCCTCTCGATGTCGCGCAACCGCTCGGGCCGATTCGAGCCCACGGACCTCGTGCTGCTCGTCGAGGACGTGCTCGTGCTGCTCGAGCGGGAGATGATGAAGTACCGCGTGCAGGTTGAGCGCGAGTTCGCCCCGGTCCCGCGCGTTTCCGCGAACCCGGGACAGCTCCAGCAGGTGCTGCTCAACCTGCTCGTCAACGCGCGGCAGGCGATGCCCGAGGGGGGCAGGCTCATCCTCCGACTCGCCCACGACCCCGTCACGGGGTTCGTCGACGTGACCGTCCGCGACACCGGCTGCGGCATGCCCCCCGACGTGATGCGCCGCATCTTCGAGCCGCGATTCACGACGAAGACGGGACCCGACGCCACGGGCAAGGGAGGCACGGGCCTGGGCCTCACGGCCTGTCGCGAGATCGTGGAGGCGCACCGCGGACGCATCCGCGTGGAGAGCGCACCGGGCCGGGGCACGGCGATCACCGTCCGCCTGCCCACGCTCCACGCCGAGGCGGTCCGCAGGGGCGCCTGACGCGCCTCCCCGAGCGGGATGGCACGAGCCCGCCCGGCATCCCTTCGCTACGCCTTCCGACGGATCCGCCCGGGCCCGCGTCCGGTCTGCCGAAGGCGGGGCGCTCGTCGAAGACCGAATCGGCACGAGCGGCGGGTCGCACCTCCGTCAACCGCCGCGACGTGGGCTCACGCGCTCTTCGTGCGCGTCTCCCGCAACGGCACCACGGGCTCGAGGCCCTCCACGTGCCGATCGTCGATCAGGTAGGTGCTGCCCTGGTGGTCGGGCAGGTCGAACATGATGTCGAGCATCACGTCCTCCATGATGCTCCGCAGGCCGCGGGCGCCGGTGTCCTTCTTCATGGCCTTGCGGGCGATCGCACCGAGCGCCGCATCGGTGAACTCGAGCTGGCAGCTCTCCAGCCCGAACATCTTCTGATACTGCTTCACGAGCGCGTTCTTCGGCTCCTTGAGCACCTTCACGAGCGCCGTCTCGTCGAGGGGCTGGAGCGACGACAGGACCGGCAGGCGACCCACCAGTTCCGGGATGAGCCCGAACTCGAGGATGTCGTCCGAATCGACCTGGGGCAGGAGCTCGGCGAGGCTCGCCTCGCCCCGATGCCCGGTCGGCTGGCCGAAGCCGATCGTGCGCTTGCCGAGCCGCTTCGCGATGATCTTGTCGATGCCGACGAACGTGCCGCCGCAGATGAAGAGGATGTTCGACGTGTCGATCTGGATGTACTGCTGCTCCGGGTGCTTGCGGCCGCCCTGGGGAGGCACGTTGGCGACCGTGCCCTCGAGCATCTTGAGGAGCGCCTGCTGCACGCCCTCGCCGGAGACGTCGCGGGTGATCGAGACGTTCTGGCTGGTCTTGCCGATCTTGTCGATCTCGTCGATGTAGAGCACGCCCCGCTGTGCGGCCTCGATGTCGAAATCGGCCGCATTGAGCAGCTTGAGGAGCAGGTTCTCGACGTCCTCGCCGACGTAGCCGGCCTCCGTGAGCGTCGTGGCGTCGCCGATCGCGAAGGGGACATCGAGGATCCGGGCGAGCGTGCGGGCCAGCAGCGTCTTGCCGGAGCCCGTCGGCCCGAGGAGCAGGATGTTCGACTTGTCCACCTCGACGTCGCTCGCCTCACTGCCGAGGTTGAGCCGCTTGTAGTGCGTGTGCACGGCGACGGCGAGCACCCGCTTGGCATGCTGCTGACCGATCACGTACTGGTCGAGGTGCTGGACGATCTCACGGGGAGACGGGATGGCCGTGAAGAGCTGCTTGCTCGTGCCGCGCCGACGCTTCTCCTGCTCGAGGATCGACTGGCACAGGTCGATGCACTCCCCGCAGATGTACACGTCGCCCGGGCCCTCCACGAGCGGGCCGACGTCGCGGTAGCTCTTGCGGCAGAACGAACAGAAGGCGTTCTTCTTGGTCGTCCCGCCGGCACCGCGGCGTCCCAGACCCCCCGTATCCTTCCCGGATGGCATGTGGTCACTTCCTCTCGAGTTCCGGCCCTGCGGAATCCCCCGCCGACCGCTGCCGGTCGGTGGTGTCGGGCGTGCCGATCCGCACGCGCGGTTCGACGAGTGTTTTTATCTTTCGGTATTCCTCTTCGCTCAGCACACCCGTATCGCGGAGATTTCTGTAGTCGACGAGCGTCTTTTCCCAACCGCCACGATCCTCACCCGGCTCCAGCCAACGGGCGCGGATCATGACGATCACGACGACGCCGACACCGACGAAAAGGCCCAGCAGCAGGACGCTGGTCAGGATCGCGGGCACTGGGTCGTCCACCTCCAC
>JBJTBO010000058.1:0-4626 GCA_046091445.1 Planctomycetaceae bacterium
GAGGTACGAGAGCGGAATGAAGAGCGGGAAGTAGGCGTTGACGTGGCCCGTCGCCTTGAACGCCCGGTCGAGAATCGCCTGCATCCGTTCCCAGATCGCGTAGCCGTGCGGCTTGATCACCATGCAGCCGCGCACCGGCGACGGCTCGGCGAGATCGGCCGCCCGCACGACCTGCTGGTACCACTCGGGATAATCCTCGGCCCTCGTGGGGCTGATCGCATGGGCAGGCATCGGGGCGGCCGCTCCGGGACACGGAGAAAGGCGGGATTGTACCCGCGGCCGCGTCGTTTGTCGGGCGTGCGCCGGCGGCCGTAGACTCACGAACGATGGCGCGACGACTCATTTCGGAACTCCCCGCCCAGACGGCCGTCGACCAGGTCTTCCTGGCCACGCACAAGCAGCTGCGGCCCAACCGCAACGGACAGCTCTACCTGCAGGTCGATCTCGCCGACCGGAGCGGCACCATCACCGGCCGGCTCTGGAACGCGTCCGATGCCGACTACGGCGTTTTCCAGGACGGCGACTTCGTCCACGTCGAGGGTCACACGCAGCTCTATTCCGGCGCGATGCAGATCATCATCGCGACGATCGAGCGGGCCGACCCGGGCACCGTCGACGAGCGCGAGTTTCGCGTGCTCGACGACCGGGACATCGAGCGTCTGCTCGCCGAGCTCCGGGGCCTGCTCGCCGGACTGCGGCCTCCGCTCGCCGACCTCGCCGCCGCGCTCCTGGACGATCCCGACCTCGTGGCGCGGCTCGTGCGCACGCCGGCGTGCGTCAAGCACCACCACGCCTACGCCGGGGGGCTGCTCGACCATGTCGTGAACCTCATGCGGCTCGCCGACGCGGTCGCCCCGTTCTATCCCGCGCTCGACCGCGATCTGCTGCTCGTCGGCGTGCTCGTGCACGACATCGGCAAGATCGACGAACTCGAAAGCGAGAAGGGATTCTCCTACACCGACCGCGGCCAGCTCCTGGGGCACGTGCTCCTGGGCCTCGAGATCGTCGAGGCGAAGATCCGGGGCATCGAATCGAAGCTGGGCCGGCCCTTCGACGCGGAGACGGCGACCCGCGTCAAGCACATGATCGCCAGCCATCACGGCGCCTACGAATTCGGCGCCCCGAAGCTGCCGATGACGCTCGAGGCCCTCGCCCTCCACCACCTCGATCACCTCGACGCCAAGATGGCGGGGGCGATCCAGCTCCTGAGCAACGAGGCGTCGATGGACGGGGGCTGGACGCAGTATCAGGCCGGCCTCGGCCGCAAGTTCTTCCGGGGTCGTGCGCCATGACACGCAAACGCCCGCAGCCGCCCGCGGCCCGGGGTCGCTCCGCGGGGATCGTGGGCGTGTTCCGACGGGCGGCCGGCGGGTACGGCTTCGTCCATCCCGAGGGCGCCCTTCCCGGCGATCGGTCGGGCGACATCCACGTCGCCGCCACGGCGACGCTCGACGCGGTCAGCGGCGACACCGTGCGCGTGCGACTCGCGTCGGGACGCGAGGCCCGCCGCCCGGGTCCGGCCGGAGAGATCGTGGAGGTCGTGGCACGACGCACGACGCGATTCGTGGGCACGTACTTCGAGGCCGGCGGCGGCGGATGGGTCCAGGTCGACGGCACGGCCTTCGCACGCCCGATTTCCGTCGGGGATCCGGGGGCGAAGGGGGTGCACGAGGGCCACAAGGTGGTGGTGGAACTCGTGCGGTTTCCCACCCACCTGCGCGATGGCGAGGGGGTCGTGGTCGGCGTCCTCGGGCGGGCCGGCGACGTCGGGGTCGACACGCAGACGATCATCCACGAGTTCGCCCTGCCCGGAGAGTTTCCCGAGGCGGCGCTCGAGGATGCCCGCCGCCAGGCCCAGCGGTTCGACGAGACCGTGCCCGCCGACCGGCGGGACCTGACCGGGCGGACGATCATCACGATCGATCCGGTCGACGCCCGCGACTTCGACGACGCGATCTCGCTCGAGCGGGTCGAACGCGGGCACTGGCTGCTCGGGGTGCACATCGCGGACGTCTCGCACTTCGTCCGCGAGGGCTCGCCGCTCGATCAGGAGGCCCGCGCGCGGGGCACGAGCGTCTACCTGCCGGACCGGGTGATTCCGATGATCCCCGAGATCGTCTCGAACAACCTCGCCAGCCTGCAGCCCGGTCGCATCCGCTTCGCGAAGACCTGCTGGATCGAGTTCACCGCGGAGGGGGTGCCGGTCCATTCGGCCGTCGAATCGACCGCGATCAGGAGCGCTCGACGCTTCGCCTACGAGGAGGTCGACGTCTTCCTCGCCGACCCCGGCACCGCCGCCGTCGAGATGTCCGCCGCCGTGCGCGAGCTGCTCGGCCGGATGCGCGACCTCGCCCGCATCCTCCGCGCCCGCCGGACGGCGCGGGGCTCGCTCCAGCTGGAACGGCCGGAGGTGAAGATCGATCTGGATCGCGAGGGTCGCGTCGCCGGGGCCCATGTCGTCGCCAACACGGAGAGCCACCAGATCATCGAGGAGTTCATGCTCGCGGCCAACGAGGCGGTGGCCGGCGCGCTCGCGGCGGCCGCTGCCCCCTTCCTGCGGCGCATCCATGCCCCGCCCGATCCCCGCCGACTGCGGCAGCTCACCGAGTTCGTCACGGAACTGGGCTTCGAGGTGGACTCGCTCGAGAGCCGCTTCGAGCTGCAGCGTCTGCTCGATCTCGCACGAGGCCGACCGGAGGAGCACGCGGTGCACTACGCGGTGCTGCGCAGCCTGACCCGTGCCGTGTACGGACCCCAGGAGGAGGGACACTACGCGCTGGCGAGCGAGCGCTACTGCCACTTCACCTCACCGATCCGGCGCTACCCCGACCTCACCATCCATCGCGCGCTCGAGCTCGTCGCGAGCGGCCGCCGGCCGCCGGCCGAGGGCCTGCTCCAGCTCGGCGAGCAGTGCTCCGATCTCGAGCGCCGCGCGGAGGCGGCCGAGCGGGAGCTCGTGAGGCTCAAGCTGCTGCTCTTCCTCCAGTCGCGCATCGGCATGGAGATGGAGGCGGTGGTGACGGGCGTCGAGGCCTTCGGCATCTTCGTGCAGGGGCTCCAGCTGCCGGCGGAGGGGCTCATTTCCATCGACGGTCTGCCCGACGACACCTATCGCTACGATCGCGCCAGCCACACGCTCTCGGGCCGGCGGGCCGGGCAGGTGTACCGGCTCGGCGACCGGCTCGAGGTCGCCGTCGATCGTGTCGACGTCGAGCGTCGCGAGCTCGGGTTTCGGCTCGTGAACGGCGCCCGGCCGCGGAGTCGGCGCCGTCCGCCACGCCCCGCCGCTCCCCGCAGACGTCCGGGCTCGAAACGCACCCCACACCGTCGAGGCTTCCGTGGCTGATCTTCTGGAAACGCCGCTCGCCGGCTGGCATGCATCCCATGGCGGCCGCATGGTCGACTTCGCGGGCTGGCGGATGCCGGTGCAGTACGCCTCGATCGTCGACGAGCACCTGGCGACCCGCCGCGCCGCCGGCATGTTCGACGTCTCACACATGGGACGGCTCGAGGTCGGCGGCCGGGACGCCCTGCCGTGGCTGGAGTCGCTCCTCACGAGGCGCGTCGAGGACATCCGTCCGGGGCAGGTGCGCTACACGCTCGTCACGACGGACGAGGGACCCGACGGCTGGACCGTGCTCGACGACGCCCTCGTCAGCCGTGACGCAGATGCGGCGGACGGGACGCCGCGGCTCGGCCTCGTGGTCAACGCGAGCAACAAACCGCGGGTCATGCGGTGGCTCGAGCGCCGACTGCCGCCGGCGGGCGTCACGCTCGTGGACCGCACCGCGTCCACGGCCATGATCGCGGTGCAGGGACCGCTCGCGATGGAGATCGTCGCCGGGCTCTGCCCCCCGTCCGCCGCCGCGACCGTCGCGGGGCTCGGCACGTATCGCTGCACGACGGCCACGGTGGCGGGGCGAGCTGCCGCGGTGAGTCGTACGGGCTACACCGGCGAGGACGGCGTGGAGCTCGTCGTGGCCGCCGACGAGGCGGTCGCGACGTGGGATGCGATCCAGTCCGCGGGCACGAGCCGGGGACTGGTTCCCTGCGGCCTCGGTGCCCGAGACACGCTTCGTCTCGAGGCGGGCATGCCGCTCTACGGGCATGAGCTCGTGGAAACGAGCGACCCCTTCACCCTCGGCCTCGGCTTCGCGGTCACGCTCGACACCCCGGCGCATGGCTCGCGGGCGTTCCCGGGTGCCACGGCGCTGCGCACGCAACGCGATCGATCGACCGGACGTGTCCGCGTCGGTCTCGTCGTGGCCGGCCGTCGGGCGGCACGCGAGGGTGCGGCCGTCGCCAGACCGGGCGACCCGTCGGGGGCCGTCGGCGTCGTGACGAGCGGAAGCTTCTGTCCCTCGCTCGGCTCCGCCGCGGCGCAGGCGCTCGTCGATCGGGACGTCGCCGCCGCCGGGACGCCGCTCGAGGTGCTCGTCCGCGATGCCGCACTCTCCGCCGTCGTCACCCCCCTGCCCCTCGTGCGCCGCGGCTCCCGCCCCTGAGCCGATCGTGTATTCTCCCGCCGAACGACGCGCTCCGCGGCAACCGGATCGCCCTCCCATCCACCTTTCCCTGACCCCCGCTGGAGCGAGCCATGGCCACAGAGCTGCGTTTCGCGAAGAC
>JBJTBO010000059.1:0-8271 GCA_046091445.1 Planctomycetaceae bacterium
GTCACGAAGGACTCGAAGCAGATCGCGTTCGAGGTCGAGGCCACCGACGACGCGCTCCTGGGACCGGTCTCGGGCCTCGAGTGCGAGCTGCTCGTGCGGTCGGCCGGCCAGGAGATCCGCCAGCGCGCCGGCAAGGGCACCCTCCGCATCGACCCCAGGCTCTAGCGACCGGTGAAAAGCAATTGATCAATGCTTGAAGAGTGATTGAAACGTGGATGACAAGCAGATTCACGATCAGCAGTATCCATCCCCGTCGCGCTGCGACGGCAGACCATGAACCGTCGATTCGACCTGCGATAACCGAGGGAAGAACCCACGCCATGCATCGAACCGCACTCCTGCTCCTGCTGACGCTGGTGGTCGCGGGCCGTCCGGCGCCCGCCGCGGAATCCGCCCCGCCGAGCTTCCGCCGCGACGTCATGCCGATCTTCTTCCGGGCCGGCTGCAACGCCGGCACCTGCCACGGCGCCGCCCGTGGCAAGGACGGATTCATGCTCTCCCTCTTCGGCTCCGACCCCGCCGGCGACTACCGCCGCACGGTCCAGGAGATCCCCGGCCGCCGCGTGAACACCGCCGTGCCGGAGGAGAGCCTGATCCTCCTCAAGGCCACCGGCGCCGTCGCCCACACCGGCGGCAAGCTCTTCGACAAAGAGAGCGACTACGCGAAGACGCTCGCCGCCTGGATCGCGGCCGGTGCCGCCGACGACACGGGCACCGTGCCGGAGGTGGTCGGGATCGCCTTTTCCACTCCGGGGATCACGTTCCCCGCAGCGGCCGGCACGGAAGACCTCCGGCTCACGGCCACGTATGCCGACGGCACCACCCGCGACGTCACGCTCCTGGGGAAGTTCTTCTCCAACAACACGAGTGTCGCCGACATCGACACGAGCGGCCGCGTGACGGCCAAGGGCCCCGGTGACACGAACGTCTTCGGCCGGTTCAGCCGGTTCACGATCGGCGCGGAGGTGATCGTGCTGCCCCCCGCCGCGGGCTTTGCGTGGCCGAATCCCCCCGCCACCAACTTCATCGACCGGCTCGTCTTCGACCGGCTCGAGAAGCTCCGGATCGTCCCCTCCGACCTCTGCGACAACGAGACCTTCCTCCGCCGCGTGACGCTCGATCTCGTGGCCCGGCCCCCGACGGTCGCGGAGTACGAGGCCTTCATGGCCGACTCGTCCCCCGACAAGCGGGCGAAGGTGATCGACGCCCTCCTCGCCACGACCGACTTCGCCGATTACCAGGCCGCGCTCTGGACGGAGCGGCTGCGGGTGATGGGAGGCAACTACGCCCCGGTCGGCACCGTGATCAAGGCGGCCCAGGCCTTCTCGACCTGGATCCGGAACGAGTTCCGGGCCAACCGCCCGCTCGACCAGTTCGTCGCCGAGATGGTGACGGCGTCGGGGGCGAACATCTCGAGCGGCCCCGCCAACCTCTACACGATGCTCGTCCACAAGCCGCGGCCGGAGCCCAAGCCCCTCGCCGCCGACTTCTCGCAGCTCTTTCTCGGCGTGCAGATCCAGTGTGCCGAGTGCCACAACCATCCCTTCGACCGCTGGACGATGGACGATTACTACGGCTTCGTGAGCTTCTTCACCGGCATGCGGTACAAGGCCGGCGTGGAGCCGAAGGAGAAGCGGATCTACTGGGACGAGGCGGCGGGGGGCGCGGCGATCCATCCGGTGGACGGCAGGCGCCGCCCGGCCAAGACGCTCGGCGCCGTCGAGCCGGTGGGCATCGAGGGCGATCCGCGGCCGGCGCTCGCCGCCTGGCTCACCTCCCCCGAGAACGACATCTTCGCCAGGAACCTCGCCAACCGGATCTGGGCGCAGTTCCTCGGCCGCGGGCTCGTCGAGCCGGTGGACGACATGCGGGTGAGCAACCCGCCGACCAACGCCCCGCTCATGGACGCGCTGGCGAAGCGGCTGGTGGAGCTGAAGTTCGACCTCAAGGCGTTCGTCCGCGACATCTGCAATTCGCGGGTCTACCAGCTCTCGGGGAGGCCCACGCCGTCGAACGCCGGCGACTCACGGCAGTTCTCCCACGCGCCGCTCCGCCGCCTGCGGGCCGACGTGCTGCTCGACTCGGTCGTCGCCGTGACGGGCGTGCCCCGGCGGCTGCCCAATTGGCCCGCGGGCACGCGGGCGATCGACTTCCATCCCCGCAGTTCCGGCGGCACCGGGGCCGGGGGAGACGCGGGCGACCCGTTCTTCGCCACGTTCGGCCGCTCGACCCGCGGCACGATCTGCGCCTGCGAGACCAAGTCGAATCCGACGCTCTCGCAGGCGATGCACTTCGCGGTCGGCGACACCACGAGCGAGCGTGTGGCCGCCGGGGGCGTCATCAAGAACCTGCTCGAGACGAAGTCGTCGCCCGAGGAGATCATCACGGCCCTGTTCGTCCGCACGCTCTCCCGGCGGCCCACGCCGGCCGAGGTGGCCGGATTCACGGAGATGGTGGCCGCCGCCGAAGAGGGACCGGCCGTCTATGAGGACATCTTCTGGAGTCTCTTGAGTTCGACCGAGTTCGTCTTCAATCACTGATGCGGAAAGGATCGACGGATCCTCGTCTCGTTCATCACCTCGGAGCCACAGACATGACCAGGCCGCGGAGAGACGGTATGGCGATGGCATCCTCCCTCCTGTCAAGGCTCGCGCCGGCACTGCTCATTCTCGCGGGCCATGGCGTCGCCGCCGCGCAGGCTGTCTGGCCGCTCGAGTGGCGGAAGGCGGCCCCCTCGCCGATCGCCCGCACCGAGGCGGCCACCGCGGTCGTCGGCGGGAAGCTCTATCTCTTTGGCGGCTTCATCGCCGGCCTCGAGACGTCGGCCCAGGTCGACATCTACGACCCGCACACCGACACCTGGACCCGCGGCCGCGACATGCCGACGCGGCCGACGCACGAGAATGCGGCCGTGGACGGCCCCGTCGTCTGGCTCGCGGGGGGCTTCCTCGGCAAGCATCCCGGCCCGGCCACGGCCGAGGTCTGGAGGTACGACACCGTCGCCGACACGTGGGCGGCCGGGCCGCCGCTGCCGGAGCCGCGGGCCGGCGGCGGGCTGGCGGTGGCGGCGGGGCGGCTCCACTACTTCGGCGGCTACAAGCCCGACCGCGACACCGTCTGCGGCGACCACTGGAGCCTGCCGCTGCGGGAGCCGGGGGCCACGTGGACCCGCGAGGCCGACATGCCCAATCCCCGCGGCCACCTCGCGGCCGCCACGCTCGGCGGCAAGGTCTACGCGCTCGGCGGTGCCAACGGGCACGATCGCAAGCAGGTCGACCAGCCCCACTGCGACCGCTACGACCCGGCCACGAAGGCCTGGACGTCGATCGCCAGCCTGCCCGACGGCCGCAGCCACTTCGAAGGCAGCACGATCGTGCACGACGGACGAATCATCGTCGTGTCCGGTCGCTGCAACGCCTCGAAGCCGCCGCGGATGAACGTCGCTGAGGTCATCGAATATGATCCGGCGATGGACGCCTGGCGGGTGCTCGGCTCGAATCCGCTCAGCGTGATGGCCCCCTCGGCCGAGATTGTCGGCGGAAAACTCGTCGTGATCGCGGGGGGACTCGGCATGCCGCAGCCGCTCACGGCCGACGCTTTCGTGGCGGAGGTGCCGAAGCCATGACGTTTCCCGCGCGAGGATTTTCCCGGCCGGTCCTGCCGCGCGCGTCCGCCTCCGTGTGGACACGTGGTCGTGCCGCCGCCGGGCTCGCGATCGTGCTCGCCGCGCTCGCGGGGCTCGGGATGCCCGCCGACGGCCGGGCCGTGGCGCCCGTCCGCCCCGTCCACTTCGAGCACGACGTCGTGCCGATCCTCTCGCGTCATTCCTGCAATTTCTCCGGCTGCCACGGGAAGGCCGAGGGACAGAACGGCTTCAAGCTCAGCGTCTTCGGGTTCGATCCGCAGGCCGACCACGCCGCACTCACGAAGGAGAGCCGCGGACGACGCGTGTCCACGGCCGCGCCGGAGGAGAGCCTCTTCCTCGCGAAGGCGGCCGGCCTCGTGCCGCACGGCGGCGGGGTGCGGATTCCCGTCGGTTCGCCCGAGTTCACGCTGCTCCGCGACTGGGTGGCGCAAGGAGCCGCCTTCGGTGATCCCGACGCCCCGCGGGTGGAGTCGATCGAACTCGAGCCCCGCGAGGAGGTGCTCGCGCCGGGGAGCGAGCGGCGGGTCGCCGTGCGGGCCCGCGACACCGACGGCCGCGTCGTGGACGTGACGGGCCTGGCGCCCTTCCAGTCGAACAACGACTCGATCGCGAAGGTTGACGACACGGGGCTCGTGCGGGTGGGCGATCTGGCCGGACAGGCGGCCGTGATGTCAAGCTTCGCCGGCGCGGTGGACGTATTTCGGATCCTCGTGTCGCAGCCCGATCCCCTGCCGGAGGCCGCCCCGCCCGCCGCGGCGAACTTCATCGACGGATTCGTGAACGCCCGGCTCGCGCAGCTTCGCATCGCCCCCTCCCCACGGGGCGACGACGCCTCCTTCCTGCGGCGGGTGACGCTCGACGTGATCGGCACGCTGCCCACGGCCGAGGAGTCCCGCCGCTTCCTCGCGGACGAGCGGCCCGACAAGCGGGTCCGGCTCGTCGAGAGCCTGCTCGAGCGCCCGGAGTATGCCGACTACTGGGCGCTCAAGTGGGCCGATCTCCTGCGGATCGACAGGCAGGCCCTCGGCCACAAGGCCGCGCGGGATTTCCACGAATGGCTCCGGGCCGGCTTCGCCGCCAACAAGCGACTCGATGCGCTCGCCCGCGAGCTGCTCACGGTCGACGGCCCGCTCGCGGAGCGGCCCGAGGGGGCCTTCTTCCGCGTCGTCGCAAAGCCCGGCGACGCGGCGAGCACCGTGTCGCAGGTCTTCCTCGGCGTGCGGATCGCCTGCGCCGAGTGCCACCACCATCCGTACGACCGCTGGACGCAGGACGATTTCTACGGGATGGCCTCCTACTTCACGCAGGTCGCGACGAAGAAAGGGGCGGCTGGGGAGAGCCTCATGATCGGCACCGGTGCCGCGGCCACCAATCCGCGAACCGGCCGGACGATCGCCGCCCATCCGCTCGGCGCGGCGGCCGAGTCGCCCGAACATGCTTCGCAGGCCGGTGCGAAGGCCGCCGCGCCGGCCGCCGGCGACCGGCGCACCGAGCTGGCCGCCTGGCTCGCGGCGGCCGACAATCCCTGGTTCGCCCGCAACCTCGCCAACCGCGCCTGGGCCCACTTCCTCGGCCGCGGCCTCGTCGAGCCGGTGGACGACGTGCGGGCGACGAATCCGCCGAGCCATCCCGACCTGCTCGACGCGCTCGCCGCGGACCTCGTCGCATCGGGCTTCGACCACCACGGCTTGATCCGCACGATCACCGCCTCCGAGGCCTACCAGCGGTCCACGGAGCCGACCGTGTCCAACGAACGCGACGAGCAGAATTTCTCCCGCGCGCTCCTCCGCCGGCTCGATGCCGAGGTGCTGCTCGACGCCGTCTGCCAGGCCACCGGGATCGACGAAAAATTCGCGGGCATGCCGGCCGGCACCCGCGCCGTCGCGCTCTGGGACAGCCGGACCGCGCACTATTTTCTGGGGCTCTTCGGCCGGCCGGTGCGGACGACGGCGTGCAGCTGCGAGCGGATCGTGGAGCCGAGCGTCGGGCAGGTGCTCCACCTGCTCAACTCGCCGGAGCTGCACGCGAAGCTCGAGCATGACGGCGGCCGGCTCGCGCTCCTCGCCGACTCGGTCTCCGCGCCCGACGCCGTCGTCGAGGAGGTGTACCTGACATTCCTCTCGCGGTTCCCCACCGCGGCTGAGCGGACGGCGGCGGTCGGCTATCTCGCAACGCCCGGCCGCGACCGACGGCAGGCCGTGCAGGATCTCGGGTGGAGCCTGCTCAACACGCTCGAATTCTCGTTCAACCACTGAGACGGTGAAGTTTTCTGGAGTTGTTCCATGCATCACGAATTCCGTCGAGAGACGAGGCTCGGGGGGTCGGCGAACGCTTCCCGAGTGGAGGCCGCCGCGGCCGGAACGAGGAGACTTTTGCCGCCCCCCGAGCCGGTGGCACCATTGACCGACGGGCGTGCGACAGGAGATCTGCCATGACACGAAGCTTTTGTGACGGGCTGCGGCGGCGGGACATGCTGCGGATCGGGGCCGCGGGTGTGGCGGGGCTGCCGCTCTCGCTCGAGACGCTGCTCGCGGCCGAGGGGCGGTCCGACCGTGCCCGCCCCGCCGGCAAGGCGACGTCGCTCATTTTCCTCTTCCTGCAGGGGGGGCTGAGCACGATCGACACGTTCGACATGAAGCCCGACGCCCCGGCCGAGTTCGCCGGCGAGTTCCGCCCGATCTCGACGACCGTGCCGGGGATCGGGATCTGCGAGCACCTCCCGCGGATCGCCTCCACGGCGATGGACAAGTTCTCGCTGATCCGCTCGTTCCACCACAAAAGCAGCGACCACGGCGCGGCCGACCACTACATGCAGACGGGCTACTTCCCGCGGGCCGGCTTCAACCCGGGGCTCACCCCCAACAACCATCATCCCGCCTTCGGCTCGATCATCGCCCGCTCGCTCGGCGTCCGCGGGTCCGTGCCCGCCTACATCTGCCTCCCCGGGCCGATGAAGAGCGGCGGTGCCGCCTACCTGGGCGCGGCGGCGGCCCCCTTCACGATCCAGGCCGATCCCAGCGCGCCGAATTTCTCGGTGCCCGACGTGCTGCCGCCCCTCTCGCTGCCGGCCGACCGGCTCGAATCCCGTGCTGAATTGCTACGCACGGTGGACCGCTTCCAGCAGTCGGCCGAGGCGCGGGCCAACGCGCATGCCGCTACCGTGGCCACGTTCCGCGAGCGGGCCTTCGGCCTGATGACGTCGCCGGCCGCCAAGCAGGCCTTCGACATCCACGCCGAGAGCGGCTCCCTCCGCGACGCCTACGGCCGCAACACGCTCGGGCAGTCGTGCCTGATGGCGCGGCGGCTCGTCGAATCGGGTGTGCGGTGCGTGTCAATCGAGCACGCCAACTGGGATACGGACGACAACAACTTCAGGCAACTCCGTGGCGACCTGCTCCCGAAGCTCGACGCGGCGCTCGCCACGCTCTTCAACGACCTGGAGGATCGCGGCCTTCTCGCCTCGACGCTCGTCCTCGTGACCGGCGAGTTCGGCCGTACCCCTCGAATCAACGCCGCCGCTGGCCGCGACCACTGGGGCCCGGCCTTCACGGTGGCCCTCGGCGGCGGCGGCATCCGCGGCGGCCGCGTGGAGGGCAGCAGCGACGCCCGCGCCGAGCGGCCGGCCGATTCGCCGCACGGCCCGGAGGATCTCGCCGCCACGATGATGCGGCTGCTCGGTATCGACCCGGATGACGAGTTCCTGACGCCCGAAGGACGCCCGATGAAGATCGTGAACAACGGAACGCCGATCGCGTCGCTCATGTGACCCGCGACGCCGGGTGGCGTGGCACCGGCTCGGGGGGCGGCAAAAGTCTCCTCGTTCCGGCCGCCACGGCCTCACTCGGGAAGCGTTCGCCGCCCCCCCGAGCCTCGTCCATGGATCGCCAGCATTGCCGCGCCCCGAGCCGTTGAACTGCCATCGAGGTACGTGGACGGAAAGTGAGGAACTGCGAGTGACGTACAGCAAACTGCTCATCCCGCTCACGGTCCTCGCAACGCTCGCGATGCTGCCGGCGGCCGCCGACCCGCCCGACGCGCTTTCTATTTTCCCGCTCGGCGGACAGGCCGGCACGACGGTGGACGTCCGCATCGGTGGCATGCACCTGTTCGACGAGTGCCCGCTGGCCCTCGACGCGGCCGACGGAATCGTCGCACCGGCGACCATCCGGCTGACCGAGAGGATCTGGTTCGAGGGGCCCGTGATCCCGAAGCCCGAGTCGCAGCAGGCGGAGAATTACCCGAGCGACTACGCGGCCCGGTTCACGATCGCGGCCGACGCCCGGCCGGGCACCCGATGGTGGCGGGTGAGCACGAGCCAGGGCGTCACCCCCTCGCGCCGGTTCGTGGTCGGCGAACTTCCGGAGGTCGTGGAGCAGGAGATCGACGGCACGGCGATCCCGGTGCCGGTGACGCTCCCGGTGACGATCAACGGCCGCATCTTCCCGCGTGAGGACGTCGACGAGTGGAGCTTCCACGCCACCGCGGGCGAGACGATCCGCTGCGAGGTGGCGGCGGCCAGGCTTGGCTCCCCGCTCGACTCGCAGCGCGAGATCCTCGACGCCGCCGGCCGGCGGCGGGAGGTGGGGCGCGGCCGCGGGGGGGCCGCGTCGCGGGGCCGCGGGTCG
>JBJTBO010000060.1:0-2785 GCA_046091445.1 Planctomycetaceae bacterium
CACTTCATGCCGATCTCGGCGCTCAAGGGGGACAACGTCGTCGTCCACAGCCCCAACATGCCGTGGTACGCCGGATCGCCGCTGATGCCGTTTCTCGAGGGCGTCTACATCGGTTCCGACCGCAACATGGAGGACTTCCGCTTCCCGGTGCAGGTCGTGCTGCGGCCCAACCTCGACTTCCGCGGCTTCTCGGGCACCGTCGCCTCGGGGATCATCCGCCGCGGCGACGAGGTGCTGTCGCTGCCGTCGCGCAAGAAAAGCCGCGTGAAGCGGATCGTGACGTTCGACGGCGACCTCGAGGAGGCATTCGCGCCGCAGTCGGTGACGCTCACGCTCGAGGACGAGATCGACTCGAGCCGGGGCGACATGCTCGTACGTCCCGGCAACGTCCCGAAGGTCGATCGTCGCTTCGACGCGATGGTCGTGTGGATGTCCGAGGAACCCCTCGTGCCGGGCCGCCAGTACCTCTTCAAGCAGACGACGAAGGTCGTGCCGGGCTCGGTGGCGACGCTCCGGTACCGCATCGACATCAACACGCTCCACCGGGAGCCGGCCCCCACGCTCGGCCTCAACGAGATCGGGCGCTGCGGCGTCACCCTCACCGCGCCGATCGCGTTCGACGCGTATCGGCGCAACCGGGCGACGGGCGGCTTCATCATGATCGACCGGCTCACGAACGCGACGGTCGCCGCCGGCATGATCATCGATCGCGAGCGCCAGGACGGGGGCGTCGCCCACTGGGATGCGGAGCCCGCGGTGGACGAGGGCGTCGCCGCGGCCGGTGAGGTCACGGCCGACGAGCGGGCGGCGCGGTTCGGGCAGAAGCCGGTGACCGTGCTCTTCACGGGACTGCCCGGCGCGGGCAAGACGTCCCTGGCCCGGGCCGTCGAGCGGCGGCTCTTCGACGCCGGCCATGCCGTCACCGTGCTCGACGGGCAGGGAATGCGACAGGGCATCTCGCGCGACCTCGGCTTCTCCGCCGACGAGCGCAGCGAAAACCTCCGTCGCTCGGCCGAGGTCGCGCGGCTCTTCAACGAGGCGGGCATCATCTGCCTGGCCTCGTTCGTAGCCCCCGACGCGGCGGTGCGGCAGCGTGCCGCTGAGCGCGTCGGCCCCGACCGGTTCCTCGTCGTCCACGTCGCCGCACCCGTCGAGGTGTGTCGCCGCCGCGACGGGAGCGGGGCGTACGCGCGTGCCGATGCCGGCGAGATCACCGACTTTCCCGGCGTGAGCGCCCCCTACGAGCCGCCGGTCGCCCCGGATCTCGTCCTGCCCACGCACGAGTGGCCGCTCGGACGCAGCGTCGAGGCGGTGATGGGCCTGCTCGCCGAACGCGGTGTGATCTGACCGCCCCGCGGTGACCGTGCGGGCCCGGCCTCAACGCCCCGGAAGCGCTCCCTGCGTCGCGAGTTTCACGCGGCAGAGCAGCGAGTCGGCCGTCATGTAGAGCGTGCGGCCATCCTCGCCGAAGGCACAGTTGGCGGTCTTCTGCCCGGTGAGGATCGTGCCGAGGTGCGTGCCGTCGGGCGTGAAGACGAGCACGCCGCCCGGACCGGTGGCGAACAGGTGCCCCGCCGCGTCGACCTTGAGTCCGTCGGGAAGCCCCTTGCGGGTCTTGAAAAGTCGCGAGCCATCGAAGAACACGCGGCCGTCGCCGTCGAGCGTGCCGTCGGGCTTCACGGCGAACGCCCGCCAGATCGGCGCGTCGGGATCGGACTGCGCCACGTAGAGCGTCTTCTCGTCGGGGGAGAAGGCGAGCCCGTTGGGGCGCGTCATCGTGCGGCAGAGCAGGTCGAGGCGGCCGTCGACGCCGATCCGGTAGACGCCGCAGAAGTCGAGCTCGCGCCGTGGGTCGTCGTAGCGGTTGGGCAGCCCGTAGGGCGGGTCGGTGAAGTAGATCGCCCCGGAGGAATGCACGACCACGTCGTTGGGGCTGTTGAGCCGCTTGCCCTCCCAGCGGTCGGCGAGCGTCAGCTTCCCGCCATCCGGCGCCAGCCGCGACACGCGTCGGTCTCCGTGCTCGCACAGCAGCAGACGCCCTTCGCGATCGAGCGTCAGCCCGTTGCAGCCCGGTTCGGTCCCGTACTCGGCCACGCCCGTGTAGCCGCTCGGCTCCATGAAGACGTCGATGCCGTGGCCTGGACGCCAGCGATTGATCCGATTGCGTGGGATATCGGAAAAGAGGAGGCACGCCTCGGGCTGCCACCCGCCCGCGCGCACCCACACCGGCCCTTCGCTCCACGCGAAGCCGCTCGCGAGCACTTCGATCGTCGCCCCGGGTGGAACGAGCGCGTCGAGACGTGGATCGAGCCGCTCGATCGAGCCGACGGTGGGCGGCACGTCGTCGGGGTCGGGAGCGGCGGCGACGACGTTCGAGGCGGCGAGGCCGGTGATGATCACGGCGGTCATGATGTGGCGCATGGTTTCACGGGGTGCGGAGTGCGAAGGGTACGAAGTCCCGGGCCGAACATGCCCCGGGTCGGGCTGGTGCCGCGGCGCCGGGACCGAATCCCCGCCGGCCACCATCCCGCCGCCCGGCATCGTCATCTGGGCCCGTGCGGAAAACAACCCCCGGCGGCCGGTCCGGCGCCGGCCGGGCACCTGCCCGCGCTCGTTGCGGTCATCGGCAGCCCGTGAGACAACTCGCCGCATGGCATGGCTTCAGCAGGAGATCCGGCTCGCCCCGCGACGGCGCGGGGGGCACCACAACCCGGGGGAGGTGACAGCCGCGCTGGCCCCCCGGCGAAGCGTGAGGGGCGGGCTCGGGCACGGGTTCATCCGGCAC
>JBJTBO010000061.1:0-12977 GCA_046091445.1 Planctomycetaceae bacterium
CCGGAGCGACGCGTCCGCGAAGGGGACGGCAGGCGGACGGTTCTCGCCGAATTAATCGCCGAGTTCCTGGAGTTCGTCGCCTTCGCGCCCGACCTCCTGCCCGTGTGGTTTCCCGCGCTCGAGGATGTGCAGGGCCTGCGCGACCGCCTGGCGTCGCTCGTCGACGCCCCGGCGATTCTCGCGCGCACGCGTCCCGAGGGGCTGGCGGCGCACGGCTCGCAGCCCCCCGCGATCGACACCGCCGAGCCCTCCACGTCCGCGGCCCAGACCGTCGGGGCCCCACGCCCCGTGGGTCGCCTCACCGCGGCGGCGCTCCGCAGCCGGGCCGCCGCGGCCGCCCGTAGGGGCAACGACGTGCGGGCGGCACTCCTGCTGTGGAGGCTCCGCGCCGGAACGCTCGACGCCGACACCGGAGCCTCGTTCGAGCGACGCGTCGTGGCGCTCGCACGGCGACTGGAGCGCGCCGTCGGACTCGACGGCGTGGCGTCCGAGACCACCCGTACGATCGTGCGTGGCCTGCTCGATCGAGCCGCCGGCTCCGCCTGGTCGCAGCCGGCCCGGCTCCTCTACGACCTGCAGCGGGCGTGCGTCGACTCGGAGCGCGAGAGCTACCGCACCCGGCTGCTCGCATGGGCGTTCAGCCTCGGCCGCGTGCCGCTCATCCGTCCCCTGCCGAGCCAGCGGGTCGCGCTCGTGCACAGGCACCTCGCCGCCGCGTTCCGCCGGCTCAAGGCGCTCGATCCAGCCGACACGCTGCGCCGTGACGCGACGGACCTGCTGATGGCGGGCCTCGCCGCCACGGAGTCGATCGTGCGCGACCGGCTCGGGCCCGAGGTGCGTCGGGCGGTCACCGGGGCGGGCCTCGTGCCGACGACGCTCGTGGAGGAGGCGGCCCTCGACACGCTGGTCGACGAGCTGCTCGACGGCGTCGTGTCGAGGGGTTTCGAGTCGTTCGGCGCGCGCCGCGACGCGGTCTCGCGCAACCAGGTGATGCTCGCCGACCTCTCGGGCGTCGGCGAACTGCTCGGGGGCGACGCGCTCCTGCGTGCCGACCGGCAGCTGGCCACCGTGCTCGACGGCGCGTATCGGCAGGCCCCCGTCTATCTGCTCGCGATGCAGCGGCTCAGCGCGGTCGCCTTCGGCCTGCCGCTCGGCCGCGCCATCACGCTCCACCTCCTGCTCCCCTTCGGCGGCGCATGGCTGCTGTGGAAGGGCCTCGAGCACGTCGTGGAGCCGCTCACCGCCTACTCCTTCGGGGAACCGGTCCACATCTCGAGCCGGCCGGCCGTGCTGGCCACCGGGGCGCTGATCTGGGTCCTCGTGCACCTGCCGCAGGTGCGGTCCTCCACGGTCGAGGCCCAGCGGGCCGTCGGGACGCGCCTCGTCCACGTGTGCATCGAGCTGCCCCGCCGCCTGCTGCGGCTTCCCTGGGTGGATGCGGTTCTGCGGAGCCGGCCGGTGCGGCTCTTCCGTCGCTACGCGTGGAGCCCGCTCGTCCTCACGGCCATCGTGTGGCTCCTCCTGCCGCACGGCGACGCGGTCGTGTCCCGTGGGGATCCGTGGCTGCCGGTCGCCGTCTTCGCGGCCAGTGCCGCCATCCTCAACGCGCCCGTCGGCCGGCTCGTGCAGGAGCGCGTGCTCGAGGGCATCGGCCGCGTGCTTCACCAGCTGCACGCGCACCTCGTCGTCGGCCTCATCGGCTGGATCGTCGATCTCTTCCGCCGGGCGATCGACGTCGTCGAGGGCACGCTCTACGCCGTGGACGAGCAGCTGCGCTTCCGCAGCGACGAGTCGCGGCTCGCGCTGGCCGTCAAGGCGGTGCTCACGACGCTCTGGGCGGGAGTGGACTGGGTGGTGCGGTTCTGCGTGACGCTCCTCATCGAGCCGCAGCTCAATCCGATCAAGCACTTCCCGGTCGTCACCGTGTCGCACAAGCTCCTGGTCCCGATGATCCCGATGGTCGCGGGCAACCTCGCCGCCGCCACCGGCATGGAGCGCGGGCTCGCGCTGACGACGGTGACCTTCGTCTCCGCCACGCCCCCCGCCGTGGTCGGATTCCTCGCCTGGGAGCTCACGGAGAACTGGCGGCTCTACGCGGCCAACCGTCCGCGCCTGCTCATGCCGGTCCTCGTCGGCCGTCATGGCGAGACGATGCGGCGGCTCCTCATGCCCGGATTTCACTCGGGCACGATCCCGAAGCTCTTCGCGCGCATGCGTCGGCAGGCGCGGGGCGCCGACGGGATTCCCGTGCGCCGGGGGACGGGCCGCGTCGAGGAACAGCTCGTGGAGCTGACCCACGACATCGCCGCCTTCGTCGACGACGAATGCCTCGGCCTCCTGCGACGCACGCGGCCGATGCGGGACGTCGTCATCCGCGTGGCCGACGTGCGCCTCGCGACGAATCGGGTGGCGATCGACCTCGCCGCCGACGGCATCGACCCCCGCCCGCTCCGGCTCGAGCTCGTGCAGGGGGGCGGCTCTCTCTCCAGCCACGTCGCCGATCCAGGCTGGCTCGCGGTCCTCCCCGACGACCGCCGGCAGATCGTGTCGCTGGCCCTCGCCGGGTTCGACCGGCTCTGCGGGGCGGATTTCGTCACCGAGGAGATCGACGGGGTCAGCACGTCGCGGCCCGTCGCGCGGCTCGAGTGGGCCGCCTGGCGCGACGCATGGGAACGCGAGCGGCTGCCTGGGCAGGGCGGCGCGCACGGCTGACCGGGTCGGCCCGCCTCGTCACCGCGGCACGATCCAGACGTTCCGAAACCGCGTGGGACTGCGGTGGTCCTGCAGGAAGAGCGGCCCCTCGCCGGTGGACACCAGCCGCTTCTCCACGTCACGGAGGTGGTCCGTGACGCCGTGCTTGTAGGGCACGTAGGGACTGCGTGGCTCGGTGAACTCGATCCCGTCCTGCACCTTCGTGCCGTTGAGCCACGCGGTGATCGATCCGGGTGTGACCACGGCCCCGGATGCGTCACGGCGGGGTGCCGTGTAGCGGATGTCGTAGACCTGCCAGTCGCCCGCCGGCCGGGATGCGTTCACCAGCGGTGGCGCGAAGCGGTAGAGGCTTCCCTCGTCCTGCTCCGTCGGCGGATCGGTGCCGAACGAGTCGTAGATCTGCATCTCGTAGGGGCCGTGGATGTAGAGGCCACTGTTGCCGTGCTCCTCCGGCGACACCATGAACTCGGCGTGGATGTCGGCGTCGCGGAACGTCACGGTCGAGACGATGTGGTTGGCCGCCTGCTTCGTCCGCGCCACCTCGAGCGCACCGTCCACCACCGGCCAGTCGATCGCTCCCCCCGACATCGCCGTGAACTTCGGCTTGCCCTCCGAGCCGTCGCCGAACAACACGATCGCGCCCGGCGGCGGCGGCACGGGCAGCGGACTCTGGACGGGCCGGAAATCGTCGGCCGCCCAGGGCGTCGCGCCGACGACGCCGAGGGCCAACAGACCCGCGAGCGGGGCCACCCGCGTCGTGCGGCGTCTCATCTTCATGATTCTCCTCCCGCGCCGCCCGGAACCCGTCGCCACCGCGTACGAGTCTACCCTTCTATCCGGCGTTGGCCCCGGGCTCCCACGTGGCGCACGCCTTCTGGCTCGCGAACCCGGGAGGAAGAGCGAGCAGACCCGCCTGCTCGGAGTCAGGGTCGATGCGGAGTGGCTCATCGCCCGACACGCATGACTGCATCCGCACGCTGAAAGCGTGCGCCACGTTTGGGGCAGAGACCGGCTCCCATGCCCACGTGGCGCACGCCTTCTGGCGTGCGAACCCGGGAGGAAGAGCGAGCAGACCCACCCGCGCGGAGAAAGGGTCGATTGGGACGCTGGCGAAGTCCGCGTTACATTCTCGAGATGCCCCCTTCCGCACTGGCACGACCCGGTCGAGCGGTCCTCGCGGCGACCCTGGCCGTCGCGCTCGGGCCGGCCGCGAGGGCCGGGATCGACGACGTGCCGAATCCGGTGCCCCGTGCGCTCGTCGTGGGTGCGCCGCTCGCGCGCTGGGACTTCGACGCGGGTGTCACGGACTGGCGGGCGCGGCACCACTGCCGCATTGCGGCGTTCGAGGGCCTGCTCGTGGTGGAGCACGAGGGAGAGGATCCGTATCTCGGCACACCCGTGCATGTGCCGGCGGGCGACGTCGTCGTGCGGCTGCGGCTGCGGTCGGAACGCGAAGGCAGCGTCCAGATCTTCTGGTCGAGCGACGAACAGCCGGGAGAATCGCCGGAGCGGGTGGCGAGCTTCGCCAGTGGCGGTGACGGTCATTGGCACGAGTACGACGTGCCGATCGACGTGGCCGGCACGCTCGCCACCCTGCGAATCGACCCCGTCGGGGGCGCTGGACGAACCGACATCGACTGGATCGCGATCCACCGCGGCGGCTGGCATCCGCTCGAGATCGCCGCGCTCGAGGGAGACGACGCCACGGGACGGGCCCGCGTGCATCTCCGCAACCACGCGCCGCACGAGCAGTCCGCGACTCTCGACGGAAAGCCCGTCGCGCTTCCACCCGGGATCACCGCGGTCGAGGTCGAAATCGCGGCAGCACGCCCGCTCGCATGGCGCACGATCCGCCTCGAGTCGCCGGGGCTGCCGTCGATCGAGCGCGGCTTCTGGGTCTATCGACCGGAGGACACTCCCCCCGACGAGGCTCCCATCTCCCAGCGGATGGGCGGGCTCGACGTGCGCGTCGCGCGCGACGGCTCGTGGGTGCGCGTCGAACGCGACGGCCGGCCGGTCGCGGCCCTCGCGCCGCTCGTGCATGCCGGAGGCCGCCTGCCGACGCTCTCCCCCGTCGATGCCACCGCGTGGCCGCTCGTGTTCACGGGGGACGGATTCCACATCACGCTCGGCAGCGACGGCACGGATGTCCTCACCGTCGCGATCGAGCACGGCGGCACGTCACCCGACGCCGCACCCGGATTCGAGGGACCGGTGGTGCGGACCTTCGGCCGGCTCGAGCAGGGTCTCCTCGCCGGCGTCGAGTATCTCGGACGCGACGAGCGGTCGAGTTCGCGGCTCGACATCGAGACCGAGGAGCACCTGCGTTTCGAGCCCGACCCGCTCGACGTCACGCTGCCGCTCATGGCCTGCGTCACCGATCGTGCCGCCGTCGCTCTCGCGTGGCTCGACCCGTCGCTCCAGCCCACGTTCGCGGTGCCGGATTTCGTGGACCTCGCGCCCGGGCACCGCATGTCGCTGCGGGGGAGACGCGTCACCGCCGCGAGCCGCGTGGGCCCCGGATGGATCGACGGCGGTCGGCTCGAACCCGCGATCCTCTGGGCCGTGCGGCGGCGCGGCGGTCTGCCCCCCTGCCCTTCGCAGCCCAGGCCTCCCGAGGATCAGATGCGGTTGTCGCTCGCCGCCTACGAAGGGCCGATCCGCGACGCCGACGACGGCGGCTGGTTCCATGCCATCGTGCCGGGCGTGCGGCGCATGCCCGAGCACGGCGCGCCCTTCGCCGACTGCGCCTCGGCGGTCTTCCGGTTCACCGGCACGATGCCTCCGCTCGATCGCCTGCAGCCAGGGGGCGGACACGTGAGCGACCACACGAGCTGGTTCGTCTCCGGACGTGCCGCCGAGTGGCGACGCCATGTCGATGCCGAGGCCGCCGCGCTCCGCACCGCGCAGCAGGCGGACGGCTCCTGGCGGTATGACGGCCCCTATGCCCGCGGCCACTTCGAGAACACGGCCAGCGGCGTCTGCGCGAAGCCCTGCGCCACGCTCCTCGAGCACGCGCGGCTCACCGGCGACGCCGACTCGCTCGCCGCCGGCCTCAGGGGCCTGGCGTTCCTCGGTCGGTTCCGCACGCCGCGCGGGGCGCAGGTCTGGGAGGTGCCGCTGCACACACCCGACCTGCTCGCCTCGGCCTACGCCACCTGGGCCCACACGCGGGCCTTCGAGCTCACCGCAGATGCCGCGCATCTCGACGAGGCCCGGCGCTGGGCCCTCACGGGCGTGCCGTTCGTCTACCACTGGTCGGATCGACCCGTCATGGCCTACGCGACGATCGCGGTGTACGGCGCCACGAACTGGCGTTCGCCCAACTGGATCGGCCTGCCCGTGCAATGGTGCGGCACCGTCTACGCCCACGCCCTCCTCCGACTCGCCCCCCATGACGACGCGCTCGACTGGCGGCAGCTCGCCGCCGGCATCACCGTGTGCGCCGAGCAGATGCTCTATCCCGACGGTCCGTCGGTCGGCTGCCTGCCCGACGTCTTCGATCTGCACACCCAGCGACGGCGGCCGGCCGACATCCATCCGGGCGTCGTCGTCTCGCTGCGGCGGCAGCTCGACGGGCTGCCCGACGGCCTGTCGGTCGCGACCACGGACGGCCATCGTGTGATCGCCCCGTTTCCGGTGACGATCGCCGGCGACGCCGCCCGCATCGACGCACCCGCCGGCCTTCGCTACCAGGTGCTGGTGGACGGCCGCGCGGTGGATGTGGAGAGCCGCGGCCGCGACGAGATCCCGCTCACGCAGCCGTGACCGAGGCTCTGGCTGTGTCGCATGCGGCGTCCCTCGGGGCACCGGCTCGGGGGCGGCAAAATTCTCCTCGCTGTGGCCGCGGCGGGCACACGCTCGTCGAGCGTTCGCCGACCCCATCGCCTCCCCGCCAAGGCTTCGAGGCCAGCGCTCCAGCAAAACCGAATCTGCCCCATGTCGAGTGGGGAGCCAGTCGTGTGATGACGTCTATTCGCACGCCTGGAGGAGTGCGCCACAGGGGGGCTGGGAACGAGCAGGACACAGGAGCAACGCGGACGGCAGCACGCCTGGAGGCATGCGCCACTGGGGCAGCCACCGGTCGCGGTCACAGATACGTGTTGATGACGTTCTCGAAGAGTTCCTGCCGGCCGCTCGTGCACGGCGTCGCATCCCCCTTGGCGAGCATCTCGCGCTCGAGTGACGCGAACGATTCGCCGCCCGCCTCGATCCGGGTGCCGAGCGGGCTCGACCACGATGCGTAGCGCTCGTCCACGAGCTTCTGGATCGCCCCGTCCGCCCGCATGGCCGCGGCGATCTTCAGGCCGCGGGCGAACGCATCCATGCCGCCGATGTGCGCGTGGAAGAGATCGACCGGCTCGAAGCTCTCGCGCCGCACCTTCGCGTCGAAGTTGATGCCGCCGGGTGCGAGACCGCCGTACGTGAGGATCGAATACATCATCTGGGTCGTCATGTAGACGTTCGTCGGGAACTGGTCGGTGTCCCAGCCCACGAGCGTGTCCCCCGTGTTGGCGTCGACCGAGCCGAGGAAGCCCTGCATGCCCGCGTACTCCAGCTCGTGCTGGATCTCGTGCCCGGCGAGCGTCGCGTGGTTGGTCTCGAGGTTCATCTTCACGTGCTTTTCCAGGCCGTAGGCACGCAGGAAGTTGATGCACGTCGCGGCGTCGAAGTCGTACTGGTGCTTCATCGGCTCGCGCGGCTTGGGCTCGAAGTAGAACTGCCCCGCGAACCCGATCGCCTTCGCGTGGTCCACGGCCATGTGCATGAACCGCGCGAGGTGATCCATCTCGCGCTTCATGTCGGTGTTCCACAGGCACTGGTACCCCTCGCGACCGCCCCAGAACGTGTAGCCCGCGCCGCCGAGCCGATGGGTGACCTCGATCGCCTTCTTCACCTGCGCCGCGGCGTAGGCGAAGGTCTCCACGTTGCAGCTCGTCGCCGCGCCGTGGACGTAGCGGGGGTGGCTGAAGAGGTTGGCCGTGCCCCAGAGGAGCCGGATGCCGGTGCGCTGCTGGTGACGCGCGAGCGCGTCGGCGACCGTGTCGAGGTGCCGGTTGGCCTCGGCGAGCGACGAGCCCTCCGGCGCGACGTCGCGGTCATGGAAGCAGTAGAAGCCGACGCCGAGCTTCTCGAGGAACTCGAAGGCGACGTCCACGCGCTTCAGCGCCATCTCCAGCGGGTCGCCGCCGGTCTCCCACGGCCGCACCATCGTGCCGGGGCCGAACGGGTCGCCACCGGTGCCCCGCATCGTGTGCCAGTACGACACCGCGAAGCGGAGGTGGTCCTTCATCGGCTTCCCCTCCACGAGCGCCTCGGCGTCGTAGTGGCGGAAGGCGAGCATGTTCTTCGTCGCCGGTCCCTCGTATCTGACCTTCCCGATGCCGGTGAACGCCTCTCCGCCCGCCATGTGTGTCGCTCCTGGGTCGCCGTGTGGGGAGCCCAAGATATACCGCTCCGCACGCCCGCTGTCGCCTCCCCGCGACGCCGCTCAGGCGCAGGACGGCAGGGCCCGGTCGAGCCGCGCGAGGGACGCCTCGCGGCCGAGGATCGCGAGGCAGTCGTAGAGGCCGGGGCCCACCGTGCGGCCCGTCACGGCCACGCGCACGGCGTGCACCAGGTCGCCCACCTTCAGCCCCGCCGCCTCGACGGTCGCCTTGAGCGCCGCCTCGAGCGCGGCCGGCTCCCACGGCTCCACCGTCCGCAGACGCGCGGCGAACGACTCGAGGAGCGACCGCACTCCCGGCTTCGCCAGCCGCTGCTGCACGGCGGCGGCATCCATCACGGGCTCGGCGACGAGAAAGAAGTCCGCGTAGGCGAGGATGTCGCCGGCGACCTTGAGCCGGTCTCCCGAGGCCTCGATCACGCGACGGACCGTCGTCACCGCGTGGGCCGGCGGCGGCTCGGTCAGGAGGCCCGCCTTCACGAGATAGGGCAGCATGAGCCCGAGCTTCTCGTCGGTCGAAAGCCCGCCCATCACGTGGTCCTGAACCGCCCAGAGCTTCTTGGGATCGAAGCTCGCCGGCGAGGAGTTGATCCGCTCGAGGGTGAACCTCTCGACGAGCTGCTCCCGCGTGAAAAACTCCGTCTTGTCGTCGTACGACCAGCCGAGGAGGGCGAGGTAGTTGTCGATCGCCCAGGGCAGGTAGCCGACGGCCTTGTAGAAGTCGACGATCACCGGATTGAACGTGTCGGCCTCGGGATGCAGCCCGATCCGCTCGGCGATCCGGGTGCCGTGCTCCATCACCTGGCGGAAGTCCTGATTCTTGAGGTACTGCGCGAGCTTCCGCTTGGAGAGCTTCGTGCGGCTGCCCGGCTCGGCCACCAGCGGCAGGTGGGCGTAGGCCGGCAGGGCGTAGCCCAGCGACAGGGCGATGAAGGCCTGCCGCGGCGTGTTGGAGAGGTGCTCCTCGGCACGGATCACGTGGGTGATCGCCATGTCGTGGTCGTCCACGACGCTCGCGAGGTGATAGAGGCACGAGCCGTCGGCCCGCTGGATGACGTGGTCCTGCTCCCGCTCCCAGGCGAATTCGACGCGGCCGCGCACGGCGTCGTCGATGACGAGCGAGCCCTCGCGGGGCATGAGGAGCCGCACCACGCCCGCGCGTCCCTCGGCCCGGAACCGCCCGGCCGTGGCCTCGTCGAAGGCGGCGAACCGGCGGCTGTAAAGGAAGGGCACGCCCGCGGCCTGCGCGGCCTTGCGTTCCTCGTCGAGCTCCTCGGGGCGGGCGAAGTCGCGGTAGGCATGCCCCGAGGCGAGCAGCCGCTCGGCGGCGGCGCGGTAGCGGTCGCCACGCCGCGACTGGAAGTAGGGCGCGTGGGGCCCGCCCACGTCCGGCCCCTCGTCCCAGTCGATGCCGAGCCACCGCAGTCCGTCGAGGATTGGCCGCAGCGCCTCGTCGACGTTGCGGGCCACGTCGGTGTCGTCGATCCGCAGGATGAACGTGCCCCCGTGACGGCGGGCAAAGAGCCAGTTGAAGAGGGCCGTGCGCACGCCGCCGATGTGGAGGTAGCCGGTGGGACTCGGCGCGAAGCGGGTGCGAACGGTCATGCGGGAGGGCCGAAGGGGGAGGATGGTGCCGGTGACGCGTCGTCAGGATACGGTCAACCGCGATCGAGCGTGGCGGAAGGGCTCCGCCGGCCGCGCCGGCTGCCACGCCAGGGGCGCCGCCGCAGCCCGCGTCGCCGATCCCCGAGCGACGTCGTCAGGCGGCGGCCCGCTGCTTCCGGAGTTTCCGCAGTCGCTTGCGCTCCGACTTCGAGAGGTGTCGCATGTCGGCCTCGTCATCCTCCATGTCGTCGGACACGAACATCGGCTCCGCGCCAGAGCCGCTCGTCGACTCGGCCTCCGACTCGTCGGCCTCCTCGGTGCCGGGCGTCGTCACGACCTCGTCGTCGACGCGGACGGGGCGCTGCGCTCGCGCCGCCGCCTTCTGCTCGCGTCGTGCTCGCCGCTCGGCACCCAACTGCCGCGGGGCGACGAGGCCGCGGATCTCGCGGAGGACCGCCCGTGTGGCGGCGAGCATCGAGACGAGCGCCAGGCTGCACCCGGCCCACCAGGCGATGCGGGCCGCGAGGACCTGATGCGTCCAGACCATGGTCCCGGACGCGGTGAGCCATGCGCCGACCACGGCGCCGCTCCACGAGAGTGCCGCGGTCGCGCTCCAGGCGAAGGCGGTCGATCGCTCCCGCAACGGCAGAACGGCCCAGAGGACGGTCGTGATCAGCATGATCGTGGCGATCCCGACCCACCAGCCGATGCCCCCGGGACCGGGTCGCATGCCGGTCGCGTCACCGAGCGCGGCGGACACCACCTGGCCCAGTGGCGCGGACGCGGCGAAGGACGTGACGACGAACAACCCGGCCAGCCAGCCCCACGCCCGGTAGCGCCCCACGTAGTCGTCCCGACGCTGGCGCGCGAGCGACCGCACGGCCACCGCGAACGCAGCCGAGACCCAGAGCGACGCGTGTGCGATCCACTCCGGCACCGACAGGACCGACGTCGGATCGAAGGCCGAGCGAAGCACCTGGAGCGTGGCGGCGAACCGGCCTTCCGCGGCGGCAAACGGCCGACCGGTCGCCGTTTCCCAGACGGCGAGCGTCGCCGATGCGGCGGCCGGCGCGACGCACGCAAGTGCCGCGAAGCCGAACCGCACCCATCCGACCGGCACGAGCGCGGCCAGGCCGGTCGGCTGCACGCCATCGACCGCCGCGGACGATGCGGCCCGGGAAACGTGATCGGAGACCGCGGCGGACGTGTCGTCGGCTGACCGGGTCCAGGCGACCAGGAGCCTGCGGCGCTGGTCGCGGCGTGGCGACGTGAGGGACATGTGTGGGACCGAATCCATTCGGTGGTGCGGATCGAGGGACCGACCCGCGCGGGGCGCCGCGGCATCCTGCCGACGGCTCGTCACCCCTGCTCTCCATCGTCTTCGGCGGTGACAGGGCGGGCGATGCAGCCATCCGCGGCGGGACGCGGCAGAACGCATCGTGGGCAGGTTCGGCATGTCCGGTTTCGCGGGAGCCGTCGCTGCCACCGTCACCACCGTCAGGGTCTGCGGGCCGGAGCCGGGCCCGGCCACTGATTGCCCGACAGGTGCCGCTGCGGTACGATCCGCCCGTCGAGTTCGAACGAGCGGTTCGAACCCGGCCGACATCCGCCTCCTTCCTTCTTGCCCGCCGAGGACTCCGTCATGGCCTACACGCTCCCGCCGCTGCCCTACGCCTTCGACGCGCTCGAGCCGTCGATCGACGCCCGGACGATGGAGATCCATCACGGCAAGCATCACGCGACGTACATCACGAACGTCAACAAGGCGCTCGAGGGCCACGACAACCTGGCCTCGCTGCCGGTGGAGAAGCTGATCGCGGACCTGGAGAAGGTGCCCGAGGCGATTCGGACCGTCGTCCGCAACAACGGCGGCGGCCACGCCAACCACTCGCTCTTCTGGACGTCGCTCGGTAAGGGCAAGGGTGGCACTCCCGGCGGCAACCTGGGAGAGGCCGTGCGGTCGGTGTTCGGGAGCTTCGACAACTTCAAGACCGCGTTCACCGACGCCGCCCTGAAGCGTTTCGGCAGTGGCTGGGCCTGGCTCTCGGCCGATCCACAGGGCAAGCTCGTCGTCGAAAGCACGGCGAATCAGGACAGCCCGCTGATGCACGGCAACACGCCGCTGCTCGGCATCGACGTCTGGGAGCACGCCTACTACCTGCTCTACCAGAACCGCCGCGCCGACTACGTCAACGCGTTTTACAACGTCGTCGACTGGGACGAGATCGGCAAGCGGTTCGCCGCGGCCAAGAAGTGACGCGGGAGAGCCCCCGTTCCCGCCTCTGCCAGTTGCTGTTGACGCCGCACGCAGCGGGGCCTATCTCCCCCCGCGACGGCCCAACTCCCGGTTCGCGCCCCGCTCGGGGTGCGCGGCGTGCGGGGCCACCGCCCGGTGTCGCCGGGTGGAGGATCGCTGGTCTTCGGCGAAGGAGCGTGCTGCCATGGGTTCCCTGCGCGGGCTGCGTCCGGAGATGACCGGCATCGCCCTCGGTTCGATCCTGCCGGTGTCGCGTGCGCGGGTCTCGATCGTCCCCGTCGCGGTGCTCGTCGTCGTCTGCCTGGCGGGCTGCCGCAGCGGTTCGTCGATGAAAGCGCCGTCGTGGTCGATGTTCGGCGGATCGACGAAGACGAGCGAGAAACTGGCCGCGGCGCCTCCCTTCGAGGGTGATGTCGCCAAGCCGTCGGCATCGGCCAAGCCGTATCCGACGACCTCGAACCCCGAGGGCTACGTCCTCGAATCGACACGCGGCGCCGGAGCCGATGCCGTCGATTCGGCTGCGCCCCCGACCACGCCGGCGGATGTCGCGCCCGTCGTGTACGGAACGACGCCGCCTCCGTCCGCGGCCGCGCCGGACGCCTACGCCCGTGCGACGCCTCCGGTGGCGGGCCCGCCGCCCGGAGCCGGCACCGATCCTCCGATGTCGTCGATCGTTCCGCAGGTCGGCCCGTACGCGGCGAGCACCCCCGCCGAACCGGCCGCACCGGCGGGATTCGAGCGGCCGACGCCTGATGCCGTCGCCGCGCCTCCGGCCGCCTACGCGAGCGGTGCGCCCACTCAGCTCGATGCCCCGCCATCGCCCCCCGCGCGCATGGCCGACGCACGGGCCTCGTCCACCTACACCGCGGATCGCGCTGCCACTGACGCCGGTGCCCCCTACGCTGGCCAGAGCCGATACGCGGTGTAGGTGGACGAGGCCCGTGCGTCGGCCATGCG
>JBJTBO010000062.1:0-2165 GCA_046091445.1 Planctomycetaceae bacterium
GGCGGGGGCGGCGGTCGGGTCCGCGGGCGCCCCCGCGGGCTGGCACGGGCCCGCTGCGGGCGGGGCGCCCTGCGGGGGACACGGCAACCCCGTCCCGGCGATCGCCGTGACGGGACCCGACGCGAAGGAGGTGGTGACCGGATGTGCCGACGGCGTGGTGCGTCGCGTGAGGCTCAGCGACGGACAGATCGTGGGGCAGCTGCAGCACGGCGGCGTGGTGCATGGTGTCGCCGTCCGTCCGGACGGACAGCGGATCGCGAGCGTCGGTGAATCACGCTCCCTCAAGCTCTGGCGGCCCGACGGCACCCTCGTCGTCGAGGCGAAGGGTGATCTGCGTCGCGTGGCGGCGGTCGCGCGGGCCGTGCGGATGCAGGGGCTCGCGGATGCGCGACTCGTGCTCGCGAAGCAGCGCGCGGAGGCGGCCGACAAGGATGTGCCGGTCCGCACCGATTTTGCGACGAAGGCCAAGGCCGCGCTCGATGCCGCGGTGGCCGATCTCGAGGCGAAGCGGTCCGCCTTCGGCGTGGCCGATGCCGCGAGGATCGAGGCGGAGAAGGGCGCGCTTGCCGCATCGACCGAGGCTCGTGCGGCGACCGTGGCCAAGGCCGACGCCGAGCGACGTCTGGCCGATGCCCAGGTGGAGCAGAAGACCGCCCAGGAGAAGGCAGCGCTGCTCGCGGCTGCGGCCGGTGCCGCGCCGGGGGATGCCGGCCGGAAGCGGAGCGCCGACGAGGCCATGCAGGCCGTCGCCAAGGCCGCCGAGGCGGTCAAGCAGCTCGATGCGGCTGCCAAGGCGGCGTCCCAGGCGGCGATGGCGTCCGCGACCGTTGCCAATGCCGCCACGTAGTAGGTTGGCGAGGCGCAAAAGCCCGCCGCCGATGCCCTCGCGTCCGTCGGCAAGTCGGAGGCGGCCCGGGCGCTCGCCGACCAGCAGCACATGATCGCCATGCGCGAGCTCGAGGTCGCGACCGCGGCGGCTCCCGCCGCCCGTGAGGCGCTTGTCGCCGCGGAGGCGGACGTGGCCGCCGCCAAGCAGGCCGTCGAGGATGCGAACGCCGCTGCGACGGAGGCGATCGCTCCGATCCGTCGCGTCGTCTTTTCTCTGGCGGGCGACCTCGTGGCCACGGCCGGCGACGTTCCGGCAGTGCACCTGTGGGACGGCGAGAACGGGACGGCGATCGCCTCGTTCGCCGGTCAGGAGACGGCGCTCGGCGACGTGGCGTTTCTGCCGGAGGGGCGACTCGTCTCGGCCGCCGCCGGACCGCAGGCGATCGTGTGGGAGGTGAGCCCACCGTGGATGCTCGACCGGACGATCGGTGGCGAGGCGTCGGCCGAGGCGCCCGTCGATCGCGTCCTGGCGGTGGATTTCAGCGGCGATGCGTCGCGGCTCCTCGTGGGCGGCGGTGTGCCGTCACGCGGCGGTGAGCTCGCGATCTATGACCTCACGCAGGGAAGCCGCCTCGTGCATCTGCCCGACGCGCATGACGACGTCGTGTTCGCCGCACGGTTCTCCCCCGATGGACGACGGATCGCCTCGGCCGGGGCCGACAAGTACCTCCGCACGTTCGACGCCGCCGACGGCTCCCGTCGGCGGCGGTGCGAGGGGCATACAAACTACGTTCTCGGCGTGGATTGGAAGTACGACGGGCGGACCCTCGCGAGCTGCGGGGCCGACCATGCGGTGAAGGTCTGGGATGCGGAAACGGCCGACCAGAAGGCGAACATCCCGCTGCTCACGCGGCATGCGACGGCGCTCCGCTTCGTGGCCGATGGCGACGCGTTCGTCGTCGGCTGCGGCGACCGGATCACCCGCATGTACAACGGCGGTGGAGGACTCGTCAGGACGTTCCCCGCGGTCGATGCGTGGATCCACGAGGTGGACGTCACGCCGGGCAGCGACCTGGTGGCCGTCGGTGCGGCCGATGGCCTGGGCAGGGTGTGGAATGGCAAGACCGGACAGGTGCTCCGTGATCTCGCGCCGCCCGCGCGCGATGAGTGAGCATACGACCGGCCACGAGCGGTCACCCCGGACGGGTCAGACGAGCTCTTCGATCGGCCGGCCGTTCTCGATCATGTAGACGGGGCGTCCGGCCTGATTGACGTACTGCATGCGTCCGTCGATGCCGAGCACGTGGAAGACCGTCGCCATCAGATCCTGCGGACCG